>NZ_RAWC01000120.1:0-26535 GCF_003611685.1 Corallococcus sp. CA049B
CCCCGGGGACGCTGGCCCCGCCCTCCCCATGAGCGTGGGGGCGGGGACTGACCGGCCGTGCAGGGCGTTGGCGGCATGGACCCAGGGGCGCTTCGCGAGCGTTCCTTTGGGGCGGAAGGCTCTGGTAGTGTCCGGGCCGGTGAGGATTCGCGCGTGAACCAGGCACCCGCCCCATTCCCGCCCAGGTCCGGGTCGCACCCGCGCGGGCCGCACCTGACGGGGCGGTTCGCGGACGGGACGCTGGGGGAGTTTCCCCTGGGCCCCACCACGTCGCTCGGCCGCCATCCTTCCAACACGCTGCGGCTGGTGGACCGCGAGGTCTCCAAGGAGCACGCCACCATCGAGAAGGTGGGGCGCGACTTCGTGCTGCGCGACCTCAACTCGTCCAACGGCACCTTCGTCAACGGGCGCCGGGTGACGGGGGAGATGCGCCTGAAGGACGGGGATGAGATCGCCCTGGGCTCCTCGCGGCTCGTCTTCCACAGCGGCGAGGCCGCGCCCGGCGGAAACAACCCGCCCACGCTGCCGGGCGTGACGGTGGTGGCCAACGCCGTCTCCATGCCGGCCTTCCTGGCGCAGATGGACCAGGTGCCGCAGAACTTCCGTCCGGCCGACCAGGTGACGGACACGGCCGCGCTGCGCCGCGACTACGAGAAGCTGCGCATCGTCCACGAGTTCCACCGGCAGGTGAGCCTGAAGGGCACCCAGGACGATCTGTTCGAACAGATCCTCAAGGTGGCCTTCGAGCTGCTCGCGGCCGACCACGGCGTCATCCTGAAGGTGGGCCCGCAGGGGGAGTTCATCCCGGCCGCGGTGCACCACCGGCAGGGCAAGCAGGTGAACGTCATGCTGTCGGACACCGTGCTCAAGCGCGTGGTGGAGACGGGCAAGGCGGTGCTCACGGCGGACGCCATCATCGACGAGCGCTTCTCCGCCGCGGAGAGCATCGTGGCGCAGGGCATCCGCTCCGCCATGGCGGTGCCGCTGCTCGTCAACGGCGACATCATGGCGGTGCTGTTCCTGGACAGCCGCCAGCAGATCAACGCTTTCTCGGAGAAGGACCTGACCATCCTCTCCGGCATCGCCGCGCAGGCGGGCATCGCGCTGGAGAACGCGGCCCTGGCGGAGCAGATCCGCAACGAGGCGGTGACGCGCGCGGAGCTGTCGCGCTTCCTGTCCAAGGCGGTGGCGGACGCGGTGATCAACGGCGGCACGGAGGACCTGCGCCAGAGCCGGCTCGCGGAGGTGAGCTGCCTGTTCGCGGACATCCGCGGCTTCACCACCCTGGCGGAGAGCGACTCGCCGCAGGAGGTGGTGTCCATGCTCAACAGCTTCTTCAGCGCCATGGCGGACGTGGTGTTCCGCTACGAGGGCAACCTGGACAAGTTCATCGGGGACTGCGTGATGGCGGTGTGGGGTCCGCCGTCGTCGCACCCGGATGATCCGGCCCGGGCCCTGAGGGCCGCGCTGGAGATGCAGGACGCCGTCACGGAGCTCAACCGGCAGCGCGTGCTGGATGGCAAGAAGCCCATCGAGGTGGGCATCGGCGTGAACACCGGACAGGCCGTCGTGGGCTACATGGGCAGCGCGGAGCGGCACGAGTTCACCGCCATTGGCGACACCGTGAACACCGCGTCGCGGCTGTGCGGCATCGCGAAGAGCGGCGAGGTGCTGGCGTCGGAGGCCACGGTGCGCAAGTCCGGGCCGGGCTTCGACGTGGAGGAGCTGCCGGTGCTGCAGGTGAAGGGCAAGGAGAAGGGCGTGCAGACCTTCCGCGTCCACGGCGCGGAGCTGACCACTTCCACCTCCCGCAAGGTGCGCTGAAGGTGCGCCCCTCGTCCATGACGACGACCCAGTCGTGCCCCAACTGCGGCACGGTGCACGACACCCGGGTGTACGTGAGCGGCCAGAAGGTGACGTGCCGCTGCGGCATCCGGTTCGAGGTGCGGCGCGCGGACGTGTCCGGCATCCATCGCCCGGCCGAGCCGTCGGGCATCCGGCCGGCCGACAGGGGCCACGACGAAGCAGGCATCGCGGTGACGTTCACGCCGCGCACGGCGGACGAACCGCCAGAATCGAAGTCACCTCCCGCTGCTCCGGGTGTTGGAGCCGGCAGGGAGGACTCGGTGGGACAGGAGATGAGGGCCGGCTCCGTCCCAGGGGGCAACGCGATGAACATCCCGCGACCAGATGGCGTGGGGAAGGCGGACGAGGGCGAGGTTCCCGCGGGGGTGGTGCCTGCCTCCGCGGAGGGCCGCGACGCGCCTTCGGCCGGAGTGGCATTGTCCGCGGCGGACCCTTCTGCGCCGGAGCTGATCAGCGCCACGCTGGTGCGCGCGGAGTCGCTGGGGGTGAAGGCCCCGCGCGCGCCGGCGCACACGGGCACCCGCGACATCGAGAACGCGGAGACGATGCTGTCGGGCCAGAAGCCCCAGCTGCCGGGCCTGGAGCTCCTGGAGGTGCTGGGGCGCGGCGGCATGGGCGAGGTGTGGCTCGCGCGTCAGCGGTCCCTGGGCCGCACGGTGGCGGTGAAGGTGCTGCCGCCCCGGCTGGCGAAGGACGAGGAGTTCGTGTCGCGCTTCGACAAGGAAGCGACGGCGCTCGCGGCCCTGAGCCACCCGAACATCGTGCAGATCATCGACCGGGGCGTGCAGGGCGAGCACTACTACTTCGTCATGGAGTACGTGGAGGGCCAGTCGCTGCGCCACGCGCTCAGCGGCAGAGAGCCGCTCACGCCCGCGCAGTCGCTGAAGGTGCTGCTCCAGGTGGCGCGCGCCGTGGAGTGCGCGCACGCGAAGAACATCATCCACCGCGACCTGAAGCCGGAGAACATCCTGCTGGACGGGCGGCTGCACGCGAAGGTGGCGGACTTCGGGCTGGCCGGCATCCGCGAGCCGGATTCGCAGAAGCAGCTCACCGCGACCGCGGTGGCCATGGGCACGCTCAACTACATGGCCCCGGAGCAGCGCCGGGACGCGAAGAACGTGGACGGGAGGGCGGACCTCTTCTCCCTGGGCGTGATGATGTACGAGGCGCTCACGGGCGAGCTGCCCGTGGGCCGCTTCAAGCTGCCGTCCGAGCGCGTGCGCGGCCTGGATCCGCGCCTGGATCCGGTGGTGGAGCGCCTGCTGGAGACGGACCGCGAGGCCCGCTACGCCACCGCCACGGAGGTCTGCGACGCGCTGGAGGCGCTGGTGACGGCCTCGTCGTCGCCGCACGTGGTGGCGCCCGCGTCGGCGCTGGCGCGCGCGCAGCCCTCGCACGTGGCTCCGATGAAGTCCCCGACGCCCGCCGAGACCGCCGTGCTGCAGGCGCTCCACGCGGGCTGGGGCCGGGTGCGCACCGGCCTGTCCGTGGTGGGCGGCCTGGCCGTGCTGGGCTTCGCGGTGCGCGCCTTCGTGGGCTTCGGGAGCCTGACCGCCACGCCGATCGCGTCGGATCCGGTCCCTCCGGTCATGCACTTCCCGGCCAACACGGAAGGGGAGGTGTTCTCCGGGCTGAGGCTCACGCCGCCCGCGGCCGGCTCGGCCAGCGCCACCCTGGAGCTGGGCTTCGAGCAGGGCGAGGAGGAGTTCAACGTCCACAGCGGCACGTGGACCATGGACCAGGGCGAGCTGCGCGCCGTGCAGGCGGGCAGGGAAGCGGACGGCAAGCTGGTGCCGCGCGCGTACCTGGCGCACCGCTACTTCACGAGCGACGACTTCACGGCCGAAGTGCTGATGGACGTGAACCCGCTGGGGAAGCAGTGGTCGGTGGAGGAGGACGGGCAGCACTTCGGCGAGCTGGCGTTCCGCATCCGCGACGTGCAGGTGTCCGTCTTCGCCATCCCCGACGCGGGCATGCGCCTGTCGTGGCGCTACTTCTCCCCGGACGACGGGCATGAGGTGGTGGGCAACAGCGCGGAGGACACCAAGAACCTGGTCCAGGACGAGATGCCGGTGCCCAAGACGGGCCCCTTCCTGGTGAAGCTCCAGCTCAAGCGGCAGAAGAGCGGCGTGCGGGTGGACGCCTTCCTCAACAAGAAGCTCTTCGCCTCCAAGGTGCTGCCGGGCTTCGAGGGCCGCGTGGGCAAGCTGGCCCTGGGCTGCCGCAACCTGGAGTGCACCTTCGATGACCTGAAGGTCGTGGGGCCGCTGCAGGAGCGCCCCGTGCGCCGCGTCGCCGCCGAGTAGCCGCCGCGGCCTTCGGGGATGGGGCTTGCCGCCCCGTCCGCCCGTTCCCACCTTGCTCCCGCCGGGCTCCGCCATCGCGGGGCCGTCCGGCGCGCGGGCGGGGGTGGGGCATGGCCGTGGACCTGGACCTGGGGCGCGTGCTCCTGCTGCCGCTCTGTGGCGTGGGACTGGCCCTGCTGCTCTGGGCGACCTTCACCCTGGGGCGGACGCCCGTGGGCGCGCGGCCGCGCTGGATGCTCGCGGGCTTCGGGGCGCTGGCCCTGGGGCTGGTGCTCTTCGTCCCGTGGATGCGCGGGGCGCCGCTGGTGCCCGTGTCGCCGGACGTGCTGGTGAAGGCGCTGGGCGGCGCGCTGCTGGTGCTGGCCGCGGGGGTGTCCGCCCGGGGGGCCCGGGTGCGCCTGCGGGCGGATGCGCTGCGCGGCACCGCGCCCATGCCCCTGGATGAGGCGGTGGAGGCCCTGCGCGCGGGGCGGTCCCCGGGCTTCGGCGTGTACCGGGGCCAGCTGGATTCGGTGGACACGCTGACGTCGCCGGGCGGCGTGCCGTGCGCCTTCTACGACGCGGCGGTGCACGCGGTGGGGACGCATGGCCGCAAGGGTCCGCTTCTTTCGCGTGAGCGCGCGTACTCGGCGGTGCTGCTGCTGAAGGGCGAGCGCACGCGGGCGGCGGTGGGCTTCGCGCCGTCCGCGCTGCTGGCGCCGGTGGAGGTGCGGAGGTGCCCGGCGCCGCCCGCGCTCACCCGGGAGGAGCTGCTGGGGGCGCCCGCGCAGGCGCTGTCCTGGGAGCGTGTGGGCGTCCCCGGAGAGGCGTGCCTGGTGGTGGGGGAGCTTCAGCGCGGGTCCCGCGACGGCACCTATGCGCTGCGCGGGCGCGGCGGGCGTCCGGCGCTGATGGTGCTGGGGGAGGGGGCCACGGGCACCGGCGGGGAGCTGTCCCGCCGGGCCTGGAGGCACTTCGCGGCGGCCGGGGCGCTGTCCCTGGCCGCCGTGTTCATGCTCGCCCGGACCCTGTGAGGTCCGGCGGGACGGCTACCCCGGATCGATCACGCAGTTGTTCGGGCAGGCGTCGCGGTCGTTGGTGTTGCCGTCGTCGCACGTCTCGCCGAAGTTGTACTGGACGATGCCGTCGCCGCAGCGGGCGTTCCAGATGCAGGTGAGGCTGCACTTGCCGTAGCCCGGGCCGTTGGAGTTGCCGGTGTCGCACGTCTCGCCCTGATCGACCGTACCGTTGCCGCAGGTGGACTCGCACGTGGTGCGCTGGGTCTCGAAGTTGTTCAGGGTCAGCCGGTACGAGGACTGGGACGTGTGCCGCTCCGCCTGGAACACGACGACCTCGTAGATCTTGCCCTGCACCAGGCCCAGGCCGGCCACGGTGGCCGAGTCCGCCAGGGACACCGTGCCGGAGGTGGCGCCGTGCACGCCGCCCAGGTCCAGGGCGAGCTTGCGGTTGATGAACACCCAGACGTCGTCGTCACCCAGGAACGTCAGCACCTCGTTGCCCTTGAACTCGAACCAGTAGCGCGTCTCGCTGGTGAAGCTGAAGTTGCGCTTGATGCCGTTGTTGTCGTTGAGCTTGTTCTCCTTGCCCAGGCCCACCCAGCCGCTCTCGTCGAGCGGGAAGAAGGTCTGGTCGTCGAACACGTAGGAGCCGTTCGGCTGCTTGGCGAGCTTCAGCGTGCCGACCTCGGTGACGTTGATGTTGGGCGTGTCGCGGTACCACTGGTCGAACGCCGTCCTGCCGTGGGTGGTGCCGGAGGCCACGCCTTCCTTCGCGTAGACGGGCTTGCCGTCCGCGCCGAGGGCGGCGAACCTCGGCCCGACGATGCCCTGCTCCGCGCCGTTCGCGTCGTCGAAGTCCGGGTGGATGGTGGCGGGGTAGGTGCCACCGACGGGCTGACCCTTGCCGCGGAAGTCGCGGTAGACGACCGGGATCTCCACCTCGTTGGGCAGGGTGCCCTTGACGTTGAAGCAGGCGAAGCCCGGCTCCAGCTTGCAGTCGGACGAGCAGCCGTCGTTGGAGCGGGTGTTGCCGTCGTCGCACTGCTCGGTGGTGTCGCCGGGGAGGATGACGCCGTCGCCGCAGCGGGCCTCGCAGGTGCCGTTCACGCACCGGGGCTCCAGCACGCACAGCGGCGAGCAGCCGTCGCCCATGTCGTGGTTGCCGTCGTCGCACTGCTCGGTGCCTTCCTTCTTGCCGTCGCCGCAGGTCGTCCTCGTGCACGGCTGGTTGATGGCATCGCACTTGTAACCAGGCTCCAGGCGGCAGGTCTTGCTGCAGCCGTCGCCGTCGGCGCTGTTGCCGTCCTCGCACTCCTCCTCGCCGGCGATGATCTTGTCACCGCACTCGGACGCGCGGCAGCGCTGGCCCTGGAAGGGGCAGGACCAGCCCGTCTCCACCGCGGAGCAGTCCGCCGTGCAGCCGTCGTTGGACTCCTTGTTGCGGTCGTCGCACGCCTCGCCTTCCTCCACGATGCCGTTGCCGCACGCCGTCGCGATGCCGCAGGGCCGGCCCCACTCGGGACACTCGAAGCCGACCTCCACCTCCTTGCAGTCGAACGTGCAGCCGTCGCCGCTCACGGTGTTGGCGTCGTCACAGGCTTCGCCCTTCTGGACCTTGCCGTCGCCGCAGATCTGGGGGCCCGGGTCATACCCACCGCCGTCGGGCAGCGTGTCGCCTCCATCGGTGGTGCCACCGTCCGTGACGCTCGTGCCGCCGTCATCGTCCGTTTCACCGTTGTCCGGACAGCCTGTCAGCGTGAGGAGGAGGGAAGCGAGCAGGAGGCTCGCGAGTCGGGGGAACGGGGCGGGATGTTTCAGCATGAAGGAGATGCTGAAAGCCGGTGACCCCACGTGTCAAATGGAACAGGTGTTTTCTCACCCAGCCGGTGCGTAAAAGTGCAGAAAGCCCGTACGGGTGTACAGGCTTCCGCGGAGGGCCCTGTCTCGCGGGGCTACATCTGTTCCAGCTCCCGACCCTTCGTCTCGGGGATGAACCTCGCGGCGAAGAAGAGGGAGAACACGGCGGCCGCGGCGTACAGGCCGTACGCCCAGCCGAGCCCAACGGACTGCAGCGACGGGAACGTGGCGGACACCAGGAAGTTGGCCAGCCACTGCGCCATGGCCGCGAGGGAGAGCGCGAGCGCGCGGATGCGGTTGGGGAACATCTCGCCCAGCAGCACCCAGACGACGGGGCCCCACGAGAAGCCGAAGAAGACGACGTAGAGGTTGGCGGCGATGAGCGCGGTGGTGCCGGCCGCGCCCTGCAGCACGGGCTTGCCCGCGGCATCCAACGGCGCGGTGCCGAAGAGATACGCCAGCAGGCCCAGCGTGAGCGCCATGCCCACGGAGCCGATGAGCAGCAGGGGCCTTCTTCCCACCCGGTCCACGAACGCGATGGCCACCAGCGTGGTGAGGATGTTGGTGACGCTGGTGATGACGGTGATGGCCAGCGAGTTGTGTTCGGAGAAGCCCACCGCCTGCCAGAGCACGCTGGAGTAGTAGAAGATGACGTTGATGCCCACGAGCTGCTGGAGCATCGCGAGCACGATGCCGATCCACACGATGGGCAGGAACCCGAAGCGGCCGCCCTTCAGGTCCGCCAGGTGCGGCGTGTAGTGGGTGCGCAGGGAGTTGCGGATCTCCACGACCTTGGACGGCGCGGTGTCCCCCTCGATGTCGCGCAGCACGCCCAGGGCCTCCTGCTCACGGCCCCTGGCCACGAGGAAGCGCGGGGACTCCGCGATGAAGATCGCGCCGATGCCGTAGAAGAGCGCGGGCGGCAGGCCGCTGAAGAACATCCACCGCCACGCGGTGAAGCCCAGCCAGGTGGGGTTGGAGGCGGAGCCCGCGTAGAGCGCGATGGCGAAGTCCCCCAGCAGGGCCACGAAGATGCCGGTCACGATGGCCAGCTGTTGCAGGGACGCCAGGCGGCCGCGCAGGTACGCCGGGGCGATCTCCGCGATGTATGTGGGCGCCACGACGCTGGCGAAGCCCACCCCCAGGCCGCCCACCAGCCGCCAGAAGCTCAGGTCCCAGAGGGAGAACGCGAACCCCGATCCGATGGCGCTGATGATGAACAGCGCCGCCGCGAGCATCATCGTGCGCCGGCGGCCGTAGCGGTCCGCGAAGGGCCCCGCCGCGAAGGCGCCCGCCGCCGAGCCGATGAGCGCGGAGGACACCGCCAGCCCCAGGCCCAGGCTGCTCGCGGCGAACTCGGCCTTGAGGGCGGCGACCGTGCCGTTGATGACGGCGGTGTCGAAGCCGAAGAGGAAGCCGCCCAGGGCGGCCACCACGGAGATGCCAATGAGCCTGCCGGTCCGCACCTCCCGATGCGCCGGGGGCCCGCTCGACCGGGCATCGAGGACATCCGCCATGACGTGCTCCTTCCCCCTGGGATGGGCACGTGTCCGGCCCTCGCGGGTGCGCACCACGGCCCAGGGGAGAGGTGCCCCCGATGCCCGCCGAAAGGCACTCCCGGGCAGGCGGCCGCTCCAATGACCGCCCGCTGGGGGGAAGGGCTCGGGCTCCGAGAAGGATTCGAAGCTCAGCCCTCGTCCGCCAGGCCGTACTCCTTGAGCTTGCGGGCGAGCGTGTTGCGGCCGATCTCCAGCGTGCGCGCCGCGGCGGTGCGGTTGCCCTTCACGGCCTCCAGCACGCGCAGGATGTGGCGGCGCTCCACCTCCGCCAGCGGAAGGAGGAGCGGTGCGTCCGGCGCGGCGGCGGGCGCTTCCGGTGCGGTGGGCTCGGAGGGGGACGTCGCCCGGTCCAGGGCGGGCAGGGGCAGGTGCTCCTCCAGGATCTCACCCTCGGACAGCACCACGGCGCTTTCGATGCAGTTCTCCAGCTCGCGCACGTTGCCGGGCCAGCGGTAGCGCTTGAGCCTGGCGAGCGCGGTGGCGCCGAGGCGGGGCACGGGCAGGCGGTGGCGCTTCGCGGCGGTGGCGACGAAGTGGCGGGCGAGCCGCTCGATGTCCTCCGCGCCGCGCTCGCGCAGCGGGGGCAGGAGCAGCTCCACGACCTTGATGCGGTAGTAGAGGTCCTCGCGGAACCGGCCCTCCGCCACCATGCGCGGCAGGTCGCGGTGGGTGGCCGCGACGATGCGCACGTCCACCTTGACGGCCTGCGTGCCGCCCACGCGTTCGAACTCGCGGTCCTGCAGCACGCGCAGCAGCTTGCCCTGCACGGCCTGGGGCAGCTCCCCCAGCTCGTCGATGAAGACGGTGCCTCCGTCGGCCGCCTCGAACTTGCCGGGCACGCGGTGGTCGGCGCCGGTGAAGGCGCCCTTCTCGTGGCCGAAGAGCTCGTTCTCGATGAGGGCGGCGGGCAGGGCCGCGCAGTCCACCTTCACGAAGGGCTTGTCGCGCCGGGGGCCGTTGACGTGGATGGCGCGCGCGAAGAGCTCCTTGCCGCAGCCGCTCTCCCCGCGCAGCAGCACGGTGGCGTCCGTGGGCGCGGCCTTCTGCACCAGGCGGTAGAGGGCCTTGAGCGGCGGGGCCTCTCCGATGATGCGGTTGAAGAAGTAGCCCACCGGGGCCTGCGGCTGATCCTTCGCGCGCTGGAGCTCCTGGTAGAGGCTGGTGCTCTGGAGCGCGGTGCTCACCTGCGCCGCGATGTCGGTGAGCTTCCGGGTGTCGTCCTCCGTGAAGGGCCCCCCGCCCAGGCGGTTGAGCACCTGGAGCACGCCGTACACGGCGCCCGCCGCGTCGCGCAGCGGCACCGCGGCCAGGCTGATGGTGCGGTAGCCCGTCATCCGGTCGATGTCCGCGAAGAAGCGGCGCTCGCCGCGCGGATCCGGCACGTGCACGGGCTCGCCGGCCTCCGCCACGTAGCCCGCCACGCCCTGGCCCAGCTTCACGCGGATCTGCGCGACCTCCGGCAGGTGCGCCGCGCGGCTGAACAGCTCGCGGCGCACCGGGTCCAACAGCCACAGCGTGCCCCGGTCCGCCTGCAACGTGATGGCGATGCGGTCCACGAGCGTCTGGAGGAAGGCGTCCAGGTCCACCTCGCGCCCGACGAGGCCGCCAAGGGGGAGCAGGACCTGGGACACATCCGGCGGGGACGAGGGCATGGCGGCGGGCAGCGGCGGAAGTGAGAAGGGCGCTGGAGGCAGTCTATCGCACGGCTCCGGGCTCGCGGCGCTCATGCGCCCGCCGCGCGGCCCAGGAGCATGCGCTGGCCTTCGCGCGCGGGCTCGGTGAAGGGGAACAGGCCGCGCGCCTCCTGCGCCATGTCCTCCAGCAGCTCGTCCGCGTGGGACGGGTCGTGGTGGAAGAGGAAGAGGCGCCCGGCGTGCAGGTCCTTGGCCACCTTGGCCGCGTCCATCATCGTCGAGTGGCCCCAGCCCTTCTTGGACATGCCCTTCCTGCCCTCGTACTCGTCGGGCGTGTACTGCGCGTCCAGGCACAGCGCGTCCGCGCCCTCGAAGTGGCGGGCTACGTCCGGCGTGAGGCGCTCCGGCAGCTCCACGTCCGTGGCGTACACGAAGGAGTGGCCGTCCGCCTCCACGCGGTAGGCCATGCAGCCGTCCGGGTGCGGCACGTCGATGGGCGTCACCTTGAAGGGGCCCACCTCCACGGTGTGGCCGTGCAGCGCGGCGCCGAAGGACATCGTCGAGCGCATGGTGGACAGCGGCACCGGGAACTGCGGCGGGCGCATCTGCTGCGACAGCGTGGACTCCAGCGCCTGGGCGCCGTTCGCGCCGGGGCCGTACAGCGTCAGCGACGTGGTGGGCAGGTACGCGGGCGTGAAGAAGGGGAAGCCCTGCACGTGATCCCAGTGCAGGTGCGAGAAGAACATCGTCGCCTTCCGCGGCGCGCCCTCGCGCATCATGACCTCGCCCAGCGCCCGGATGCCCGTGCCCGCGTCGAGGATCAGCCGCTCGCCCTGGCTCGTCACCTCCACGCACGCGGTGTTGCCGCCGATGCGCGAGCCCGACACCGCGATGCTGCCCCGAACGCCAAAGAAGCGGATTTCCATGGTGAGTCTCCTGATGCTCCGGCACCCGCTGGGAGCGCCCTGACGTGGAGGGGAGAGAGCACGTCCGGTGCCAGCGCCAAGGGGCTGGAATCATTGGAGTGGCGGGGGTGGGGCAGGGCGGTCCGCTCCATTCTGGAGCGCTCCGGATGGGGCAGGCGGTCCAATCCGGAGCGGCCCCGCGCCGTGGGGGATTCCTGGTAGACCCCGAGGTCATGCCGACGATTGCGTTCTGCACCATCAAGGGTGGCGTGGGGAAGACGACCCTGTGTTCGCACGTGGCGGCGGCGCTGGCGGACGCGGGCCACCGGGTGCTGCTGTTGGACCTGGATCCGCAGGCGCATGCGTCGCTGGTGCTGGGCCTGGAGTCGCGGGAAGGCCCGTGCGTGGCGGACGCGTTCGGTCCCCGGCCCAAGCACAAGCTGGATGAGATCGTGGTCGCGTCGCCGAAGCGGCAGGGGTTGTTCATCGCGCCGGGGGCCCCGCGCATGGCGGCGTTGGAGCGCGAGCTGTTCGGCTGGGGTCACCGGCTCCAGGCGATTCCGCGCGCGCTGAAGACGTTGTCGTGGACGCCGGACGTCATCGTCGTGGACACGCCGCCGAGCATCGGCGCGTTCACGGAGGCCGTGCTGTGCTTCGCGGACGTGGTGGTGGCGCCGGTGCCCACGGGCGCGTTCGCGCTGCAAGGGCTGGGCGAGATTGAGACGGCGTGGCGCGACGTGCGTGAGGAGGGCGGCCAGCTGGTGGCCGCGGTGAACCTGTGGGACCGGCGCACGCCCGCGACCAACGTCGCGATGGAGGAGGCGCTGAAGGACGTGACGGTGCCGGTGCTGAAGGCCCGCGTCCCGCGCTCGGAGGCCATCAACCAGGCGGGCCTGGGCTACGAGGTGGTGTTCGACGTGAGCCCGAACGCGGCGGGCGCGGAGGAGCTGCGCGCCATGGCCCGCGAGCTGGCGAAGCTCGCGGGCCTGCGCTGACGCGCGAGATGCATCAATCCTCTTGTCCGATGGTGCCGACCCGCAGGGGACCGGCGCGACGGTAGGTGAGCAGCGCCACTCCCTTGGGCGTGACCTGCGACCCGGCGAGCTGCAGCGTGCGAGGCTGCGTCCCCGTTCCGAAGAGGCGCCGGCCGCTGCCAATCGTCACGGGGATGACGTGCAGATGCAGCACGTCCACCAGGTCATGCTCCAGCAGGGTCTGCAGCAGGCCACAGCTGCCATGCACCTGCAGCTCGCGGCCAGGCGAGGCCTTGAGGCGGCGCACCGCCTCCACCGCGTTCCCCTCCAACAGCGTTGAGCTCGCCCACTCCACGCGGCGCAGCGTGGTGGACGCCACGTACTTGGGCAGCGTGTTGAGCGGCCCGGCGATGGGGTCGTCCGGGGCCGTCACCCGCGGCCAGTAGTTGGCGAAGATTTCATAGGTCCCGCGCCCGAGCAGGAACGCGTCCGCTCGACTGAAGATGTCGACGATGTGCGCGCCGAGCTCCGCGCTGGAATGCGGCTGCACCCACCCGCCATGGGTGAAGCCGCCGCTCGTGTCCTCCCCCGGGCCGCCCGGAGCCTGAACCACGCCATCCAGCGTCACGAACTCCGTCACCGTCAGCTCCATGATCGCATCCATCCCTTCGGGGCAGTCCATTCGCCCGTCCAAATTGGCGACGAATGGCCCGGGCGTGGATCGACATGCCGGCATTTTCCGGTGCCATGGGGGGCGGGCATGCGCTGGCTCAGGGCTTGGGCA
The DNA here is from genome assembly GCF_003611685.1 of Corallococcus sp. CA049B. Classification (NCBI taxonomy): domain Bacteria; kingdom Pseudomonadati; phylum Myxococcota; class Myxococcia; order Myxococcales; family Myxococcaceae; genus Corallococcus; species Corallococcus sp. CA049B. The sequence continues at coordinate 12,884 of NZ_RAWC01000120.1, forward strand.
GGCCGGGACCGAGCGCCGAGCGCACGTTGGCGTCGGTGAGGCTCGTGCCCCAGACGGCGTTGAGCTCCTGGGCGATGAAGGCGGCGCCCGGCTGGAGCGCTCCCAGCGTGGGCTCGAACATCAGCACGCGCGGGTCGGTGAGTTCCTGCAGGCGGGGCACCACGTCGCTCACGTCGCGGCCCTGCTCCTGGGCGGCGCGCACGCCCTGCAACCACGTGCGCACGGTGCCCTGTGCGTGAGGGACGTAGAGGGGGTGCTCCGCCGCGCCCAGCGTCACGAGCAGGTGCCCCAGGCTCAGCGTGATGACGACGCTGCCGTGCGCGGAGAGCAGCGGGCCGTGGTCCGGCGGAAGGGTGTTCCAGTCCAAGGCCGGGAGGTTCTGGAAGTACATGGGCGTGAAGCGCTGCGGGGCCTGGGCGACGAGCGCGCGCGTGTGCTCCACGGGGATGAGCGTGTCCCAGTCGTCGTGGAGGATGAGGAACGGCGTCTGGACGGTGCTGGCCAGGTGGGCGGCGGTCCAGCGCGTGTAGTCCGTGCCGGGGGTGACGGGGTCGCCGCCGGTGGTGGCGTAGATGCGGCGGAAGTAGGGCTCGAAGAACTGCTGGTAGCGCGAGCGCATGGCCGGGTCGCTCACGCGCGCGGGCACCCACCGGCTCACGTAGTCCACCTCCGCGGCGAAGTCGGACAGCGGGGCCAGGGCGACGCCCACGGCGGGCACCACGGTGGAGGGGGCGTCCGCCGCGGCGTAGAGCGCCTCGTAGCCACCCCAGGAGCCGCCGAAGATGCCGATGCGCGTGGTGTCCACGTTGGGGGCCTGGGCCAGGAAGCGCATGCCCGCGTTCATGTCGTCGCGGTCATTCTGGAGGTCGCCGCCCGCGTAGAAGCGGCCGAAGACGGCGAGCACGCCGAAGTCATGGAACAGGTGGATGAAGGCCTCGCCCGCGATGAGCTCCGGCGTGGTGGGCGTGAACGCGATGGGCGACGAGCCCGGCCCGTAGTGCGGCTCGCTGTCGTCCGGGTGGATGCCGGCGCCGCGCGCGGCCCACTTCGCGTCCACGGCCTCCCCGGTCCAGGCGATGCCGTCATAGGGCTTGGTGAGCACCACCGTGGGGGACACGCCCGGCTTCCGGGGTGGGAACCACTGCGCATAGGTCGCGGCGCGGCCGGGCACCTCCAGCTTGAGCAGCTGATAGGGCCAGGTCTGGTCCGCGGCCCTGAACTCCCCGGCGCCGAGCTGGGTCACCTGGACCGAGCCCGGGTCCGTTGGCGTTTCCTCCGGGGGCTGGCAGGCGTTGGTGGACGGGCTGGGGTTGCTGCAGCACGCGGTGGGGATGGAGCCCAGGAGGGTGAGGGCCAGGAACGTGGTCGAGAACAAGCGCATGTCCCAGCAGACACCGCGGCGCGGAATTTCTGAAAGCGTCCCCGTCCTTTCCGGACGAGGATGGCGGCACATGGACTACCAGGCGGTGTTGTCGGAGGTCTGGGACGCGGTGCGGCCGGTGGTGGGGCAGGGCCGAGTGGCGACGTACATCCCGGCGCTGGCGGCGGTGGACCCGCGCCGCTTCGGCATGGCGCTCGCGACGGTGGAGGGGGACGTGTATGGCGTGGGGGACTGGCGCGAGCCGTTCTCCATCCAGAGCATCTCCAAGGTGTTCACGCTGGCGCTCGCACTGGCGCGGGACGGGGATGCGCTGTGGAGGCGCGTGGGCAAGGAGCCGTCGGGCAACCCGTTCAACTCATTGGTACAGCTGGAGTACGAGCAGGGCATCCCACGCAACCCGTTCATCAACGCGGGGGCGCTGGTCATCACGGACCGGTTGCAGCGGCTCACCGGGGATGCGCGCGGCACGCTGCGGGACTTCCTCCGCGCGGAGAGCGGCAACCCGTCCGTGGACTTCGATCCGGTCATCGCGGCGTCGGAGGCGGATCACGGGCACCGCAACCGCGCGCTGGCCCACTTCATGGCGAGTTACGGCAACATGGAGGGCGCCGTCCCGGAGGTGCTGGAGCACTACTTCTGGCAGTGCTCGCTGGCGATGAGCTGCGCGGACCTGGCCCGGGCCTGTGGCTTCCTCGCCCGGCATGGACAGCGCGCGGACGGGTCGAGGCTGCTTACGCGCAGCCAGGCCAAGCAGGTCAACGCGGTGATGCTCACCTGCGGCACTTACGACGCGGCGGGAGAGTTCGCCTACCGCGTGGGCTTGCCGGGCAAGAGCGGCGTGGGCGGCGGCATCATCGCCGTCATCCCCAACCGCTGCGGCCTGTGCGTCTGGAGCCCCGGATTGGATGCGCGGGGCAACTCGGTGGCGGGCGTGGAGGCGCTGGACCGGTTCACGACGTTGACCGGCCTGTCCATCTTCTGAGGCCGCGGCATCGGGGTCACTCGCCTTGAACTTCGAGGGCCTTCAGCCAAAAGGACCGCCCACCGGACGCCAGTGCGCCCGACAGGAACTCCGCGAACGAGCGGGCAATGACCGGGCAGTAGTAGGGGTCCGGAAATCCCTCGCGGTAGCCGTCGCGGAGCGGATAGCGCCCATGCGTCTGTTGCCCCACGTCCAGGAGCACATAGTTGCTGTCCTGGAGCTGGCACACCGCGTACCAATCCGAGGGACCCGCCGTGTCCGTGTCGGCTTGGGCCATGACGACACGTGCGCGACGCACCTCGGCAAGCGGCAGGATCTGGTACGGCGCGTTGGAGCCACGAAACAGCCTGGCTCCATCAAAGCGTGTGTAGAAAGCACGCAGGTCCGGATCCAGGCGCCATCCCATTCGATGTTCGAACGCCTCGACTGCCGCCACCGTCGCGGGCGGATGCGGAAAGTGCTGGGCCGCCACCGCGTCGAGGAGTTCGGTCATCGTCGGCATGTGGCTACTCTCCGTAGGGATGGCTGACCCCGACGCTCGTCCACGGGGGTTGTCCTGCGTAGCACTGGTTGTAGACCTGATTCAGGCCGGAATGGAGGTCGGCGGGATAGGGGATGATGTTGTCCCAGTCGGTCGGGTTGCCGCCGTGCTTGAGGTCGCGGATGTGGTGGGCCGGGTAGTTGTTCCCACTGGAATCAGCAGGCCACTGGCCGAACTTCTCCGCCCATCGCTCGCGGAATCCATCTCGGATGGACTCCCAGCGGCCTCGTGCCGTTGCGTTCTGGCTGACGCTCAGGGCTGGGTAGTTACAGCAGCAGTTGTCGATGCCGAACCGACTCCCCGCTCTGAACATGTTGCCGTCGAAGTCCATCTTCACGTCCGCGAGCCACATGCAGCCTTGGAGTGCGTATCCCTCCCCGGAGCATTTGTCGCGGCAGTAGTTCATGAGTTGCGGACTGCACTGCCACGGGCCGTAGAAGATGTTTGTCCTGAACTGCCCGCCGCCTGGGACCGTGACTTGCGGCCCCACCCATTTTCGTACGCCGGCCGCCGATCCCATGGCGCCTTCGGTACATGCAGACAAGGACAAGGACAGCACTCCAGTTAGCAGCACAGCAACGCGGCGCCGTGAGGCCTTGATCGTGGTTGTCATGCTGGGCACGGTATCGGTCGGCACCGACACGCCTGCTTTCCGAACCCGCAGCTCAGCGCAATCCGTCCAGCAGCGCGACCAGTTTCTGGGACTGGGATGCGAAGGGCGAGTGTGACGTGTCCAGCGTGTCCACGGTGAAGGTATCGCCGGGTGTGAAGGTGTCCGCCTCGCGGATCATCAGGTCCTGGAGCGCGGAGACCTGGGCGCGGCCCTGGGCACATCACACGGCGGGAAGGTGGCGATCTCCTCCAGGGAGAAGCACAGGCGGATCGTCCGGGCCACATGCATGACCTGGGGGACGTCGACCTCGTCGATGTCGCGATAGCCGTTGTCTCGGCGGTGGGACGCGAGGAGCCCCGCCTTGTCGTAGTGGCGGATGGACCGCGCGCTGCTGCCCGTGCGCCGGGCGAGTTCTCCGATGTTCATCCTGCGATCCTGAATGCGGCCCCCTCCCGGCCGACCTGATTCAAAACCTGTCCGACAGTCGGACAGGTTTCCGCGGTCCGCTCCCGGCGGGGCGTCCCGGCCGGGTTCTTTCCTTCTCATCCCTGAAGACTCCATGGCCGAGAGCTTCGGGCCTGCCACGGGTGTCAAGGTCAAGACCCCGGCGGGGGAATGTGACCTCGATGTCCCCACGGGATGCTCCACCGCGATCTACGGTGCGCCGCGTGAGCCTGTCTTCGCCCGTGCCCCGTCCGCGTCCCGCGCTCCTCACGCTTGCCTACCTGGCCTTCGTCAGCCTGGGGTTGCCGGACGCGGTGCTCGGGGTCGCGTGGCCGTCGCTGCGCGACACATTCGGCCTGTCGCAGGCGGCGATGGGCGCCATCCTGGGGACGGCGGCGGTCGCCTATTTCACCTCCGGGTTGCTCGCGGGCCGGCTGATGCGGGCGCTGAACCTGGGGCTGCTGCTGGCGTTGAGCACCGGCTCGGTGGCGCTGGGGCTCACGGGCTACGCGACGGTGCCGCTGTTCGTGCTGTTCCTGGCCGCGGCCTGCTTCATCGGCTTCGGTTCGGGCGCCATCGACTCCGCGCTCAACAACTACGCGGCCCAGAACTTCGGCCCCAAGCACATGGCCTGGCTGCATGCGGCCTACAGCGTGGGCGCCGCCATGGGGCCGGTGTTGATGACCGCGCTGCTTGCTCGGGGGGCGGGTTGGAGGACCGGCTATGCCGTCCTCGCCGGGGTGCTGGGGTCCCTGGCGCTGACGTTCCTGTTGATGCGCCGGCTGTGGGACGCGCCGGTGGGAGCGCCGGGGGAGGAGCCTCGCGCGGAGGTGATCACCTCGTCCGCGATGGAGGCCGTGCGCCGGCCCCGCGTGTGGCTGCAGATCTTCACGTTCTTCTTCTACACGGGCGTGGAGGTGACGGCGGGCCAGTGGAGCTTCACCGTGCTCACCGAAGGCCGGGGCCTGCACACCGCCGCGGCGGGCACCTGCGTGAGCATCTACTGGGGCAGCCTGCTGGTGGGGCGCGTGCTGTCAGGCTTCGTCGTGGAACACCTCAGGCCGGTGCGGATGCTGCACGGAAGCACGGTGCTGGCGGTGGTGGGCGCGGCCCTGTTCGCGATCCCCGCCGTGCCGCCCGCGCTGGGGCTCGCGTTGCTGGGACTCGCTCTGGCGCCCATCTTCCCGGCCCTGATGTCGGAGACGCCGCGCCGCGTGGGGCTGGATGTCTCCGCGCACGCGGTGGGCTTCCAGGTCAGCGCGGCGACGACGGGCGTGGCGGCGCTGCCCAGCCTCGCGGGTATCATCGCGGAGCGATGGGGCCTTCAGTTCATCGCTCCGTACATGCTCGGGGTGGCGGTGGTGCTGGCCCTGCTGCACGGCGTGCTGTCCGCCGTGGCGGACCGCCCCCAGATCTCCCGCTGAGCGCGGACCTCAGCTCCCGGCCGGAAGGTCCGCGCTGCGCAGCGTCTTGGGGCCCTGCTCCGTCCACTGGGACAGCCGCAGCGTCGCGCCCCGCGCGGAGGCGTGCGGCTCCACCTCCACGAAGGTGAAGCGCTGCTCCAGCCTCGCGTGCCGCTGCTTCACCGGGTCCAGCGACGGATTGCCCTGGAGCTCCGCGAGGTATTCGCTCCACTCCTCGTCGGAGGCCTCCGGGGCGGGGAGCCGCAGGAGGGAGATCCACGTGCCGGTGTTGGCGTAGAGGGGGCCATGGCCCTCGTGCCAGCGGGCCGCGTGCGTGTGGCCCATCACCACCGCCTGCGGGTTGTACTTCTTGCCCAGCCGAGCGGTCTCCGCGAGCTCGTCCTTGCCGGGCTCCAGGGCGAAGTAGTCCGTGCCGGTCCTTCCGGCGACCGCGCGGTGCAGGCGTGCGTAGAACGCGAACCCCGCCTTGGCCAGCTTCAGCCGGGCGCGGCCCAGGGCCTCCGGGTTGTCGAAGGCGTTGAGCTTCTCCGGGTCGAGCACCGACAGCAGGGCGTCCACCTCGTCGTCCTTCAGGTCCACTCGCGCCAGGCTGCGCGCCAGGTGCGCGTCCGCGTCCGACGCGCCCACCGCGTCCATCGGCTCCAGCGCGAAGGCCGGCGCGAGGCCCCGGTTCTCCAGCAGGCGCCGGATGAGCGTGAGCGTCCCCGCGTTGAACAGGACCTTGAGCGCGTCAGGCTTCACGCCGAGCGCCACCATCACCGCGCCCTCGAAGTCCGGCTTGAGCAGGTCCATGTACCGCATGCGGTGCTGGTGCTTGAGCGGGTTGAGCAGCGTCTTCACCAGCACCGAGCCCGGCGGATAGCGGAAGCGGCTCGCCCGCTCCGACGACAGCAGCGAGGCGTAGTCGATGCGGTTCGCCACGTCGGTGTGCTCACCGTGCGTCACCAGCACGCGCGAACCGCCGACCTCCAGTTGCAGGGGCGCGGTGCCGTCCCGGAACTCCAGCCGCGAGGCGACCTCCGCGGGCTGGCCCAGCGCGGAGCGGATCACCTCCTGGACGTCCGGCAGCGCCAGCTCCAGGTCGTGGTTGCCCACCACCATCGTCGCCCGGCCCCCCGCGGCCAGCACCCGCCCGAGCGCCTTCAACGCGGGCGCCGTTGGAGCGGACGTCACCAGCGCGCGGGCCTGCTCCAGCGTCCGCTGGGGATCCACCGCCAGCGGGTCGTCGTTGAGCAGGAAGTCGAAGCTGTCCCCGTTGAGGACGACGTGGGTGGGCGTGCGGGTGAAGGAGTCGAAGAGGGCGGGCAGCTCGGCGGCGCCCGCGAAGATGTCGTAGGGGCCACCGTTGCCGAGGTGGAGGTCGCTGAGAATGAGCGTTCGCATGGGTCGATGCTCCTTTCAGGGAAGCGCCTGCAGGTCGTTGTGCCGGATGCTCACGGCGGGATCGCCGAGCACCACGTAGTTGCGAGCGTCGTTGCGTTCGATCCACCGGTGCAGCAGCTCACGCGGCTGGAGCTTGCCGTTGGACGTGTTGGCATCCAGGTGCGTCAGCAGGATGTTGTTGGCGGCGGAGAACCGGTCGCGGAAGTCGCGCAGCGCGTGGCCCACCGGCATGCCCGCCATGATCTTCCAGAGCGTGTTGCGGAACGGGTGGATGGTCGTCTGGGTCATCTGCAGGGGCTTGATGGAGAAGCCCCAGGCCCGCTCCACGTGGCCAATCACCGCCAGCGCGCCGCCGTTGGGATGCGCCAGCAGCCGCCGGGGCAGGGCCGCGACGAAGGGCGCGCTCGCGAGCGCGTCGCCGCTGCGTGAGGCCGTGAGCGGGAACTCGTCGTTCGCGGGCGTGCCCATGCCGAAGCAGGCGAAGAAGAACGCCACCAGGCCATGGAGCCGCGCGTCGTCCTGGATGTCCGACGCGGCCACGTAGTGCGCGGGGGCCATCGCACCAAAGCCCATCCAGTCCTGGCTCAGCAGGGCGCCCTGTTTCGTGAGCTGGAGCGGATCATTCGCCTTGAAGCCCACGCCATGGGACGCGGTGAAGAGCACCGCCGGGCGCACGTCCCGGCCATGGAGCGCGGACAGCAACCATTCGCGGGTCGCGTCGTCCTCGATGGCGTCACGGCTGGCATAGCGGGCCTTCGCGGCGACCGTCTTCGCCAGCTGGGGCGGCTGATCCAGCGGCGCGCCGCGGGCCAGCGGTGCGATGAGGCTGTCCGCGCTGAGCTCCGTGGAGCGGTCCCCGGGGTGCTTGGGTCCCCACCAGCTCACCTGCCGGTGATTGGGCACGGAAGCGCCCGTCTCATACGCCACCACGCTGTCCGCGTAGCGCGCGTACTCCGCGGGCGTGTCGAAGGAGAGCCGGCCCACGGCGTACGACAGGGAGAGCGAGTGCTGCACGTCGAACGGGATGACGTCGGGCCCTCCCACGAGCAGGAGGTAATAGGGAACGACGCTCGGCTCCACGTCGCCAATGGGCGCGCCGTGCCGCTCCAGGAACTGGTGCGCCGTCTCACCGGGCTGGTAGGTGAGGACGTGGCACCGGTCCGCTTCCTCCACGCGCCCGCGCCGGTGGGCGAGGAGCGGCTCCAGGCTCTTGCGAAGCTCGTCGGAGGCGGACGCGGGGAACACCAGGCCCCAGCCGGCCTTCGTGTAGTCCTCCGGCGGCGCGTCGGGCGGCAGGCCGAAGCTCAGACGCATGGGGAGGAACTCGAGCCACTTCCTCCAGGCCTCGAAGTACGCGGCCTCACCCCGAGGCTCCGCCACCTCCGCGGCCGCGGGCAACGCGATGGGCGGCACCAGGTACTGCCCGGTGACGCCATCGATGCCGTTGAAGACCAGCGGATCCTCCGGGCTGGCGATGGGGCGCTCCACGTTCACCTCCTCCTCTTCATCCTAGGCCTCCCTGCTGACCTGGAAAGAGCGGACAGGGGCCCGGCTGTCAGGCCCCCGTCGTTCGCGGCGGCGGCTGTCGCGTGGCGGGCTCGCTCTGCGACCCGGAGGTCGGCCTGTCACCTGGTCCACGGTCTCCTCGTCCCCCCGGGCAGGGCCCGTCCGGTTCGTGGTGGCAATCCCTTACGTCCCGTTCGAGCCTCGCTGGACTTGTGGCGTGCGAGCGCAAGTCATTGTGAAGTGTCTGACTTTGGCCTGATGCGTCTGGCATTGAAGGGCGTGTCTGTGTTCACGTTCGATCCGCGTCCGGCGCACATGGCACCCCTCGCCATGACCGTCCGGACGCGAGGGAGAACACTCATGACGAAGAACGCCTCGGTCCACGATGTCGTGCAGGGCTGGCTGTCCGGTGATGAGGAGTCCCATGGCATGACGAACCCGGCGGGCCCGGTGTTCGTGGGAGGTCTGCGCACGGAGCAGGCGCTCACGGAGTCCAACCTCGTGGAGAACACGGGCTGCAGCAGCTGCAGCGCCTCCACCACCGGCTTCTGCTGTTGATCCATCGCGGGCCCCCGCCCGCATGAATCTCCCCTCCGGCGCCGTGCTCGGTGCCGGAGGGTTCTTCCGCTGTTCCCACCTCCGGTCCCCACCCCCAGGGAGCCCCCTCTCATGGTCCACGAGGAAGCGTCGATGGCTGCCGAGGTCCCTCCCGAGGGATGGCTCGCGCGCCCCGTGAACGTCCTGCTGGCGCCGCATCTGGACTCGCTCGCGGAGCGGCTGTCACGGATGGGAGGACTCACCCCGGCGGAGCGCGGCGTGGTGGAGGCCGCCGCGCGGGAGACGCTGGGGTTCAGCGCCCAGCTGAAGCTCAACCGCGTGCTCCTCCTGGAGCTGCACGCCGCGTCGCTGGAGGGACGGCTCGACGCCGCGGACCCAGCGGGACGGTGGGCCCGGTTCCTGGAGCAGGCCTGCTCCTCCGACTTCCACACGCACCTGCGCGGACGCTACCCGCCGCTCCTGGAGCGGCTGGCGACGCTGGGCCGGCTCCAGACCCAGGCGGTGCTGCGGCTGGCGGAGCGCTTCGTCGCGGACCGGGAGTCGCTGACGGACCTGCCCGGGCGCCCTCGCGGCGCGCTGACGCGCCTGCGGTTGGGGGAGGGGGATGCCCACCGGGGCGGCCAGACGGTGGCGCTGCTGGAGCTGGAGGCGGGCACGGTGCTCTACAAGCCCCGGTGCATGCGCGTGGATCGCGCGGTGGAGGGCCTGCTCGCGCGCGTGCTGGCGCCGGACGCCGAGTCCACGCGGATCCGCGTGCCGTCCGTGCTGGTGCGCGCGGGCTATGGCTGGGCGGAGTTCGTGGAGCACCGCTTCTGTACGAGCGAAGCCGAGCTCGCGCGCTTCTACCGGAACCTGGGCCACTGGCTCGCGGTGATGCGCCTGTTGGGCGGCACGGACCTGCACTCGGAGAACCTCATCGCGCACGGGCCGGTGCCCGTGGTGGTGGACGTGGAGAGCCTCTTCGCCCCTGATCCGCCCGTGCCTCCGGCGGAGCGCGGACTCGCGGTGGACCTGGCCGCGAAGGCCATCCGTGGCACCGTCCTGCGCACGGGCCTGCTCCCCGTGCGCAGCGAAGGCCCGGGCCTGGGCGGCCTGGACATCTCCGCGGCGGGTTCGCTCCCGGGACAGCAGCCGCGCGTCCCGGCGCCCCTCATCGTCGGCGGCGGCACGGACCGCGCCCGCCTGGGCATGACGTTGCTGGAGCGCCCGCACGCGAAGAATCACCCCAGCCCGGACCCCGTGCTCGCGCGGCACTGGGATCAGGTCGTGGAGGGCTTCCACGAGCTGACCGCGCGCATGAAGACGCTGGACGCGCACGGGGGGCTGCGCCCGCTGCTGGAGCCGTTCACGGGCGCGGTGGTCCGGCGCATCCTGCGGCCCACGCAGACGTACGCGGAGCTGCTGCGCATGCTCTGGCACCCGGCCTCGCTGTACGACGCGCCCAAGGCCCACGCCCGGGCACGGGAGGTGCTGCGGAAGAACGCCGGCGTGTCCCCCGGCGCGCCCGCCACGACGTCCGTCATCGACGAGGAGCTCGCGGACCTGTGCGTGGGCGACATCCCCGTGTTCACCCAGCCCGTGACCCGGAGGGTGCTTGACGGCACGCTGGAGGCATGGCGCTCCGTGGATGAGTCCCTGGAGGAGATGACCATCCAGAGCACGCTGATCAGCGCCTACCTCAACGAGAAGACCGTGCCTCCGCGCGTCCCCGCGCCGGCCACGCCCGCACGCCGCGAACGCCTGGATGCGCGGCGCCGCGCCCAGCTGTCCAAGCTGGTCCGCCGCGTGAGCGACGCGGCCGTTCGCGGGCCTGACGGGACGGCCACATGGATCAGCCCGGTACTCGCCGAGTTCGGCTGGGCGGTGCGGCCGCTCTCCGCCGAGCACTACAGCGGGCAGGGCGGCGTCGCGGTGGTGCTGGCCCAGTACCTGCGCGAGGTGCGCCACGGCCGCGCGGACGCGGTGGAGGGATTGCCCGAGCTGCTGGAAGGCACGCTCGCGGTGCTGCGCGCCACGGAGGACCGCGTGCCGGTGAAGTCGCCGGGGGGCTTCGCCGGGCTCGCGTCACAGGTGTGGATCTGGTCCACGCTGCACGACCTGGGCACCGTCCCCGGCGCGCTGGACCGGGCCCGCGCGCGCGCGGCGGCGCTGACGCCCCAGGTGCTGGATGCGGACGGACTGCTGGAGGTCCTGGGCGGCGTGGCGGGCGTCATCGTCCCGCTGCTCAACCTGGTGGACCAGACGGGCGAACCGAAGTGGCTGGACCTCGCCGCGCACGCGGGACAGCGGTTGGAGGACACGGCGCGGAGCGTGGCGGGGGACGCGCGGTGGTCCACGTCGATGTTCCCGGAGCCCATCGGCGGCTTCGCGCACGGCACGGCGGGCATCGGCTGGGCGCTGGCCCGGCTGGGCCTGAGCGCGGCGGGGACGGCGGCGGACCGGCGGCGGTGGCGGAGCCTGTCCGAGCGCGCCTTCGACTTCGTGGACGGACTCTACCGGCCGGACCTGGGCAACTGGACGGACCTGCGCCGCCCGGACGCCACGGATCAACTGACGAGTTGGTGCCACGGGAGCACGGGCATCGGTCTGGCGGCGGCGGACCTCTTCGCGCGCACGGGGATGCCGCGCTACGGGGACCTGTTCCAGCGGGCCCGGGCCGCGGCCGTGCGCGAGGGCTTCGGCTGGACCCACACCCTGTGCCACGGCGACCTGGGCCTGTGGGAGCTCTTGGAGACGGCGCGGCGGCTGTCCTCAGAGCCGCTGTCACAGGACCGGGAGACGCTGGACGCGGAGCTCATCTCCGGACTGGAGGCGCGGGGCCCGGTGGCGGGGCTCGCCCGTGATGCCTTCTCGCCCGGGCTGATGGCGGGGCTGGGCGGCGTCATCCACACGCTCTTGCGCATGCACCCGGAGAGCCGGCTCGTGTCGCCGCTGCTGCTGGGACGCGCGCCGGACATGGATCCGGACGCGCTCTGAGGCGCGCGTCACCGGCCCGCCCGTGACGGGAGGCCGGTGACGTCAGCCGGGACATCAGTCGCGGGTGTCGCGGCGCACGGTGACCTTGCGGCCGCGCAGCGTGGAGCCCTTCAGCGCGGAGATGATGCGCGCGGCATCCGGCTCCGGCACCTCCACGATGGAGTACATGTCCGCGATGTGGATCGCGCCGATGCGCGAGGATTCGAGCCCCGCCTCGCCCGCGATGGCGCCCACCAGGTCCGCCGGCCGCATGCCCGCGGTGCGGCCCGCCCCGATGAACAGGCGCGTGACGTTCCACTCCGGCGCGCGCTGGGCACGCGCGGGGGCCCGCTCGGCCCGTTCGCCGCGCTCGGCCCGTTCGCCGCGCTCGGCGCGCTCGCCCCGGTCGGCGGTGCGGGGGCCTCGCGACGGGCGCTCGGAGCCGCGGTCCGCGCTCCGGCCCGGAGGCCCGGAGCGCTCCGTGCGCGGGAACTTCCGCTCCGCGGGCGCCGACATCTGGGGAATCTCCTGCTCGGCGGAGTCCTTGCCCTCGTCCTCCTTCTCTTGGAGGAGCTTGATGGCGGCGGCGGCCACGTCCATGACGCTGAACTCGCCGGACAGGTCCTCCGCGATGCCGCGGAACGCATCCAGCTCCCCGCCCACGAGCGTCTCGCGCAGGGAGGAGCGGATCATCTCCAGCCGGCGCGCGCGCAGGTCCGACACGGTGGGGACCGCGGTGACCTCGATGCGCTGGCCGGTGAGCCGCTCGATGTTGCGCAGCAGGCGGTGCTCGCGGGGCTCCAGCAGGGTGATGGCCACGCCCTCGCGGCCGGCGCGGCCCGTGCGGCCGATGCGGTGCACGTAGGCCTCCGGCGCGTTGGGCACGTCGAAGTTCACCACGTGCGTCAGCCGGGGGATGTCCAGGCCTCGCGCCGCCACGTCGGTGGCGATGAGCAGGTCCGCCGCCTGCGACTTGAACTGCTTGATGACGCGGTCGCGCTGCTCCTGGCTCATGCCGCCGTGCAGCGCGTGCGCGCGCCAGCCCCGGCCGTTGAGGGACGTGGTGAGCTCATCCACCTCCGTGCGCGTGCGGCAGAACACGATGGCGGCGGTGGGGGACTCCAGGTCCAGCACGCGCCCCAGCGTGGCGATCTTGAACGCGCGCGGCACGATGTAGGCCGTCTGCCGGACGCGGGGCATCTCCCCGGCCTCCAGCTTCTCCTTCTCGATGCGCACGCGCACCGGCTCGTGCAGGTGGCGCTCCGCGATGCTGGCGATGCGCGGGGGCAGGGTGGCGGAGAACAGCGCCGTCTGCCGATTCTCGGGCGTCTCGGAGAGGATGGCCTCCAGGTCGTCCGCGAAGCCCATGTCGAGCATCTCGTCCGCTTCGTCCAGGACCACGGTCTGCACCTGGTCCAGCTTCATCGTCTTGCGGCGCAGGTGATCCAAAGCGCGGCCCGGCGTGGCCACGATGACGTCCACGCCGCGCTTGAGCACGCGCAGCTGCCGGCCAATCTCCTGGCCGCCGTAGAGCGGGAGCACGCTGACGCCCAGCTTCTGGCCGTAGCGGTGGATGGCCTCGGACACCTGCATGGCCAGTTCGCGCGTGGGCACGAGCACCAGCGCGGAGGTGCTGTGGGGCGCGGCGGCGCCGGGCTTCAGGTGTTGGAGGAGCGGAAGCGAGAACGCGGCCGTCTTGCCGGTGCCCGTGGCGGCGATGCCCAGCAGGTCCTTCTGGGCCAGCAGCGGCGGGAGCGCGGCGGCCTGGATGGGGGTGGGCTCTTCGTAGCCAAGGGCCGTCAGCGCCTCGACGAGGTCGGGCTTGAGCCCGAGGGCGTCGAAGGAGGGCGTTTCGGGGGCAGCGG
>NZ_RAWC01000121.1:0-26441 GCF_003611685.1 Corallococcus sp. CA049B
AGGTGGGGCAGGCGGCGGTGGTGGCCTTCCTGGTCCCCGTGCTGCGAATCGTTCAGCGCAGGCCCCGTCTGCACTCGAAGGTTGTGCGCCTGTCATCCATCTGCCTCGCGGGAGTGGGGCTTTATTGGATGGTTGCTCGTGCGGTCGGTTGAATTGCACCAACAGCGTCCCTAGCTTGCGTCTCACGAGGGTGGGGGAGGGACGCTGATGGGAGCGAGGCATACCCGGCTGGCAGCCGCACTGGCCGCCGCGTGGGAAGCAGAAGTGGTGTCGGCCCGTCGTATGACGGGGCTGGCGGAGCGCATGAACGACGCGCGAGTCCGGGCGCGCCTGATGGTGCTGGCCGCCTTCTGCCGAGCCCATGCATCACGGCTCCTGGCCCGCCTGGCGGCGCTGGGGCGCGGGCCGCTGCCGGTGCCTCCAGAGGAAATCGATCTGGATCCGGACACGGTCCTGGAGCTGCGCCGGGAGGGGGCCTTCGCCCGCGCTTCCGCCGCGCGCTATGAGACGACCGCGGAGATGGCGCGCCAGCACGCGGACCTGTCCTCGGCCTGGGTGTGCGAGCTGAACCGGACGGAGGAGCAGGACCGCGCCCGGGAGCTGCTCGCCCTGGCGGAGGGGGCCCTGGCGGCGGTGCGGCGGGGCGAGTCCCAGGCCGTCGCGGCTCCCGCGGATTCCTGAGGCCTGGAGGCCGGGGCCGGGCGCTGAGAATGCGCTCGGCCGGTGACAGTCCTGGCGTCTTGGGCGTATGAATCCGCCCATGGCGAAGGAGAGCTACAACGATCTCATCTTCCAGCTCGGCGACCTGGCCCGGGACGTCCTCCCGGGCAAGCCGAACTGCCCCCGCTCCATGGAACGCGTCTACCGCGCCGAAGAGGTGCTGGAGGCGCGCCGGGACGAGCTGGCGGCGCTGGAAGCGGAGATGAACGACGAGGACGTGGCCTATCAGGACTTCCTGGCGCAGCACGAGGACGAGTGCGCGGCCCAGAAGCAGATCACCGGCAAGTACCAGAAGGCCGTGACGGCGGTGGAGGGCAAGGTGAAGGGGCTGCGCAAGACGCTGGCCACCCGCCGCGCGGACCTGCGCTACGCCATCGTGGGCCTGAAGAAGCTGGAGGCGAAGCTCGCGGACCTGGAGATGACCACCCAGGATCCGGTGAAGCTGGACGCCGCCAAGCAGAACCTCAAGAAGAACCGCATCGCCCAGATGCGCCTGGCGCGCGAGGTGGAGGACTGGGAGTCCCAGCTGGCGGCCTCCCTCACGCCCACCCCCGGTCAGCCCGGCGCGGCCGGCATCCTGGCGCACAAGCGCCTGATCGAGCTGGAGGACGCCGCGGAGGAGCAGAAGCAGCAGCACGACGCCCGCATGGCGGAGCTCGACCAGGCCATCGCCACCAAGGAGGAGGAGATCAAGGGGGCGGAAGATTATCTGGATCAGGCCCTGTTCCTCCTCGGCGAAGAGGTGTATGCCCAGCGCATCGCGGACAAGCAGCTCGACCCCTTCTACCCGCGGTTGGATGTCGCGCAGTGAGGGGGACGCCCACCCTTGGTGCTTGACGTAGGGGACGTGTTTGCTATCTTGCGCCGCTTCCTGGCGGCCGCGGGTACGCGTGTAGGCCAGTTCAGTTCATTGATTTCATTGGGCTTTCAGCGCCACGGGCGCTCGCTGTGAGGACGACGTGAAGGGTCTGATTGGCAAGAAGATCGGCATGACCCAGGTGTTCAACGACGAGGGCAACCTCGTTCCGGTGACGGTCATCGACGTCAACACCTGTCTGGTTGTCGGCAAGCGCACCCCGGAGAAGGATCAGTACTCCGCGGTGACCGTGGGCTTCGGCGAGATCCGCGAGAAGCTCCTGAACAAGCCGGAGCTCGGCTTCTTCAAGAAGGCCAGCGCCACGCCGCGCCGTCACCTGCGTGAGTTCCGCGTCACGGCCGAGGAGGCCGCGGGCTTCAACGTGGGCGACGCCGTCAAGGCGGACATGTTCACCAAGGGCGAGCTGGTGGACGTCACCGGCGTGACCAAGGGCCGTGGCTTCTCCGGCGTCATGCGCCGCTGGAGCTTCAAGGGCTCGCAGACCAAGACCCACGGTACGCACGAGTATCAGCGTCACCCGGGCGCCATCGGTCAGCGTAAGACGCCGGGCCGTACGTACCCGAACAAGAAGATGCCGGGTCACTACGGCGTCGATCGCGTCACCACGCAGAACCTGACGGTGGTGGACGTGGACGTGGAGAAGGGCCTCGTGCTCGTGAAGGGCGCGGTCGCCGGCCACAACGACGGCATCGTCATCGTGCGCCCCTCCATCAAGGTGGCCATGCGCGCGCAGCACAAGGCCGCGAAGTAATTCGCAGCCGCTGACGCTGGGGCGCTTCACACAGCGCCCCATTCGACGCCTCGCTTCGGGCACCTTCGGGTGGCCGGGCGGGGCGTTCGTCGTTTCCGGGCGCGGTGCTTCCACGCGTGCGCGCGGGGCCTTCAGGCCTCGTATCCACGTGGAAACGTTGAGTGCTGGTCGCCCTGGGGGCAAAGGGCGAAAACTTTACCGACTGCCGCTGGGATCCGCTTGCGGTGAATGGGCGCCGTGCTCACATCGCTGTCCCACGCCGGAGCCTCGCCGTCCAAGCAGGCGGGTTGCCCTCCGGATCACCCAACGGCCCACCCCCGGGCCGGGCAGGAGATATGAACGCACGCACGCTTCGCGTCTTCGC
Source organism: Corallococcus sp. CA049B (assembly GCF_003611685.1). Taxonomy (NCBI): domain Bacteria; kingdom Pseudomonadati; phylum Myxococcota; class Myxococcia; order Myxococcales; family Myxococcaceae; genus Corallococcus; species Corallococcus sp. CA049B. The sequence goes on from NZ_RAWC01000121.1 coordinate 2,713, forward strand.
CGCGCTGAGCCTCTCGCTGACGGCGCTCGGCGCCGCCGCACAGGAAGACGGCGTCCTGGACACGGCGGTCGTCCGCAACCGGCTCTACAAGCCCGCGGGCCATCCGGAGCTGTCCCTGTCCGTGGGCCTGCCCGTGCAGACGCACCTGACGGCGCACTACTTCTTCGACGTCGGGCTGGCCTACAACCTGTTCGACACGTTCGCGCTGGAGGCGCGCGCGGGCTACGCCGTCAGCCGCCACACGGGCCTGGCGCGCTCCATCTCCGAGTCCTTCCTGGCCCGCGAGGACAAGCGCGTCACGGACGAGCTGGAGGACATGTGGCGGATGGGCCTGCACGGCGTCATCGGCGCCCGGTGGGCCCCCATCTACGGGAAGATCTCCCTCGTCGCGGACATCCCGGTGCACTTCCAGACGTACCTCTGGGCGGGCGGCGGCCTCACCAACCTGAAGCGACAGTCCGTCATCCAGTGCACCCAGGTGGTGGACCGGGCCGCGGGCGTCTGTGACAACCGCACGGCCGTGGATGACCGGGGCAGCGCCACGGAGAACTACTGGGTGAAGGAGTCGCGCGTGGCGCCGGTGGTGTCCGCCGCGCTGGGCTTCCGCTTCTTCATCAACGAGCAGCACGGCATCCGGCTGGAGCTGCGCGACTGGATCTTCAAGGACAGCTACCGCGTGAACCTGCTGCGCGACGACTGGGAGGCTGGCCGGACCACCGGTGAGCCCGCCGGCAGTCCGGGCCTCACGCACCTGGTGCAGTTCGACCTCGGCTACACCTTCTCCTTCTGACCCATTCCTATGCGACCCTTCCGTTCCATCGCGCTCCTCGTTGCCGCGGTGCCTGCGCTCGCGCTCGCGCAAGGCGCCTCTCCGGCGCAGCCGCCGGCCGCTCCGGGGCCGGATGCGACCGCGCCGGCCTCTCCTTCACCGGCCGAACCGCCGGAGCGCCAGCGCACCGAGCGCGACGCGCCGGCCGTGCCCCAATCCCAGCCTGAAGCCGCGCCGGCCACGCCGTCCGCGCCCGCCGTCACCGACGAGGACGCCGCGGACAACGCGCCGGTCTCCGAGCCGTCGGCCGCCCAGGCTCCGGCCGCCACTCCGCCGACGGACGCACCGGTGCTGGACTCCGGTGAGGCGCCGCGCACCACGGACGCGCAGCAGCAGCGGCTGGTGAACGGCGCGCCGCTCTACAACCCGAACGTCAACGTCCACATCGTCCAGAAGAAGCGCTTCGCGGACGAGGGCAAGCACGAGCTGGTGCTGTACCCCGCCGCGGTGCAGGTGAACGGCAAGTTCACCAACCACGTGGGCTCCGCGCTGAGTTACGTCTACCACCTGCAGGAGAACTTCGCCCTCCAGGTGGGCGGCCAGTACAACTGGTACTCCGACGAGAGCGACTTCAACCTGGAGCTCATCGACAAGGTGCGCGAGCAGGCGCAGGCCGCGTCGTCGCTGCTCCTCCAGTGGGGCGCGTACGCGGGCGTCGAAGTGACGCCGCTCTACGGCAAGTTCGCCTTCTTCAACAACTCGCTGGCGCAGTTCAGCGTGGTGCTCTCAGGCGGCGCGGGCCTCGGCAAGACGCGCCACCTCATCCGCCCGGAGGTGGCCAACGAGGTGGACGGGCAGACGTACCAGGTGCCCGCGCGCTTCGGCGACACGGGCAACAAGTTCCTGGGTGAGGTGGGCGGCGGCTTCCGCGTGCAGTTCGGTGAGCACTACGCCCTCCGCCTGGAGGTGCGCGACCTCATCTACACCGCGCGCGTGGACAAGGTGGATGGCTGCAACCTGGCGGACTTCGAGGCGCTGGAGGCCGCGCGTGCCGCCAACCAACCCTTCGACGGTCTGAACCTGAGCGGCAGCTGCAAGGTGTCCAAGTTCGACGGCGTGGACCCGAAGACGAAGAAGAACTACCGCGAGGACATCATCCTCGGGCGGGACCTCGTCGCCGAGCCTTCGTCGGACGTCCTCAACAACGTCAGCTTCTACGCTGGCTTCTCGGTGCTCTTCTAACCATGTCCCGACTGCTCCGACTCCTCGTCGTCCTCGGGCCCCTCGCCGTGCCCTCGGTGGCCCTCGCCCAGCAGGACGTGGGCACGTACAACCGCGCGCTGTCCGCCTTCAACGAAGGCAAGCTCGACACCGCGGCCCCCCTCTTCGCGCGGCTGGCGGAAGGGGAGGACGCGGACCTGAAGGGCAAGTCCGAGTTCTACCTGGCGCAGACCTTCGCCAAGAAGGACCTGCCCGTCGCGGCCTTCATCTCCTACGCGGCCATCGTCAACGCTGGCCCCAAGCACCCCTCGTACCTCAAGGCCATCGAGGGGCTGGTGGACATGCAGCAGCGGCTGGATGAGCAGAACCTCATCCCCAGCATCCTCAACCAGGCCTACACCGACGAGGTGCGCGACCAGTGGGTCACGCTGCCCAAGGAGGTCCTGGCGCGCATCAACTACCTGGTCGGCACCGCCAGCCAGCGCCGCATGCGCTTCGAGGAGTCCCGCTCGCTGCTGGAGGCCGTGCCCGCGGACAGCCGCGTCTACGCGAAGGCCCGCTACCTGCTGGGCACCGTGCTCGCGGACCCTCGCTTCCCGGGGCGTCCCGGGGAAGGGGAGACGCTGGACAGGGAGGCCATCGCCGCGTTCCAGGCCGTGCTCCACACGAAGGAGCCGCAGGTGGAGCTGCCGGAGACGCGCGAATTGGCGCTGCTGGCGCTGGGCCGCGTGCACTACCGCCGCGGTGAGTACGCGGACGCGGTGAAGGCGTACGAGGGCGTGCCCCGCTACGCGCGCTTCTGGGACCAGGCCCTGTTCGAGAACGGCTTCGCCCGCTTCCAGAACGAGGACTTCGGTGGCGCGCTGGGCAGCCTCCAGGCGCTGCACGCGCCGCAGTTCGAGGGCGCCTTCCAGCCCGAGTCGTGGATCCTCAAGTCGACCGTCTATTACTACTCGTGCCTCTACGACGAGGTGAAGACGACGCTCGCCGCGTTCGACGAGCGCTACGGCCCCATGGCGAAGCAGCTGGAGCCCTTCACCGGCGAGGACGTGGCGCCCATCAACGCCTTCAACCTGGTGGCCTCCGAGAACCGCCGTCTGCCGCGCGCCGTCTACCTGTGGATCCGCAACAACGAGCGCATCCGTGAAGTGATGCGGACCCTGTCGCGCGTGGACCAGGAGAAGCGCGCCATCAGCGAAGGCCCGTGGAAGGGGACGCCGTTCGCCGCGCAGACGGTGGCGTCGCTCGAGGACATCCGCACCACGCTGCTCCAGGTGGGCGGCACGCTCGCCAAGAACCGCATCAAGGAGGCCGCGGACAACCTCCGCACCTTCTCCGACCAGGCGGAGATCATCCGCGTGCAGACGGCGCTGGATGAGAAGGACCTCTTCTCCGAGGGCGTGGACCAGAAGGCGCTGCTCTCCCGCCAGACGCTCTACCGCCCGAAGATGCCTGGCGCGGCGTGGAACTACTGGCGCTTCCAGGGCGAGTTCTGGATCGACGAGATTGGCTACTACCAGTACACGCTCAAGCGGGGCTGCCCCGCTCGCCAGGAGAAGTAGGCGAGTAGGCGCCGGGCGCACCCGGCCGACGTGAGCCGCATTCCAAGAGGCCCCGCCACCGTGCGTTCGTCACGGGGGACGGGGCCTCTTCGCGTGATGTTGAGTCCTGGAAACTGGCTCGGCGTGATCGCGTACGCCGGGGCACAAGGCACGTTCCGGGCCACTTCTCAATCTGGGTACCCGCGTCTACTTTCCGTCGTCCCTCCCAATTGGGCAGAAGTTTTCCCAGGCAGGTGAGGCGCGGTTCTCCAGGAGCTCGCATGAAGGTGGTTCTTCGGTTCGGTGCACTGGCGGTGGGCGTCGCGCTCGCGGCCGGTGGGGTGGGGGAGGCGGCGGAGGAGACGGCACCGCCGCGCAAGGTGGCGACGAAGAAGTCCTCTTCGGCGAAGGCCGCGGCGAAGAAGGACAAGGAGGCGGAGAAGAAGAAGGCAGCGCTGCCGCCCGGCGTCGCTCCCCAGGACATGCGCAAGGGCCCGGCGCGGGTGAGGCCCGCCACGGCCAAGTTCGCGGACATGCCGCGCATCGCGGACTCCAAGAAGGACGCGCTCGCGGACAAGAAGCGCGACGAGGCCATTGAAGGCTTCAAGCGCCTCATCCCCAAGCTGCAGGAGACCTCCACGCAGAAGGCGGAGATGCAGTACCGCCTGTCGGAGCTCTACTGGGAGAAGTCCAAGTACCTCTACCAGCTGGAGATGGAGAAGTTCCTCGCGGCGGAGAAGGCCTACGACGCCGCCGTGGCGCGCGGTGAGAAGGCCACCGCGCCGGAGCAGGACCACCGCGAGTCGGAGCGCTACCGCGCGGAGACGATGCGCATCTACGAGGCCATCCTCGGCGAGTACCCGGACTACCCGGCCCGCGACGAGGTCCTCTTCTCCCTGGGCTACAACCTCTACGAGCTCAACCGCCGCGAGGACGCGGTGGCGCGCTACGAGGAGCTGATCCGCGACTTCCCGAAGTCGCAGTTCGTCCCGGACGCGTACATCCAGCTGGGCAACCACTACTTCGAGAACAACAAGCTCGCGCCCGCGAAGGAGAACTACGAGAAGGCGCGCGCCTCTGGCGTCCCGAAAATCTACGCGTACGCCACCTACAAGCTGTCCTGGTGTGACTTCAACGCGGGCGACCTGGACGCGGGCCTGAAGAAGCTCCACGAGGTGGTGGACTACGCCAGCCAGCGCGGCGAGGAGCTGGGCGACCTGCGCACGGAGGCCCTCAACGACCTCACCGTCTTCTACGTCCAGCTGGATCAGCCGAAGGAGGCGCTCGCCTACTTCAAGGAGAAGGCTCCGCCGAAGCGCCAGGGCCGGCTGCTCGCGAAGACGGCCGCGGGCCTGGTGGACGCGGGCCACTTCGACAGCGCCATCCTGGTGTACCGCACGCTCATCGACGATTCGCCCATGGGCGCGAACGCGCCGGAGTACCAGCAGGCGGTGGTGCGCGCGTTCGAAGGCCTCCGCCAGCGCCAGCAGGTCCGCAAGGAGATGAAGCGGATGGTGGACCTCTACCGCCCGGGTGGCGAGTGGTGGACCGCCAACGCCAGCAACGCGGGCGTGCTGCGCAACGCCTTCAGCGTCACCGAAGAGGCCATGCGCGTGATGGTCACCGAGTACCACCAGGAGGCGCAGAAGACGCGCCAGGTGGAGACCTACCGGCTCGCGCGCGACATCTACAAGCAGTACGTGGACGCGTTCGCCTCCAGCGAAAACCCGGAGTTCGTGGCGGACTCCGCCTTCAACATCCGCTTCTTCTACGCGGAGATCCTCTGGGCCCTGGAGGAGTGGGAGGCCGCCGCCGCCGAGTACGACGCCGTGGTGGCGTTCAAGATCCCGGACCGCGACTCCGCGAAGGAGGTCTCCAACGAGGCCTACCGCAAGAGCGCCTCGTACAACGCGGTGCTCGCGTACGACAAGCTCGTCAAGATTGAACGCGGCCAGATTGCCAGGAGCGACCTGAAGGACGGCCAGAAGGTCGACGAGAAGAAGGACAAGGGCGACGTCGCCAAGCAGAAGCTGGTCAAGCGCGACGCCAAGGAGCAGGCCGAGCAGCCGCTCACGAAGTTCGAGGACCGGCTGGTCGCCGCGTGCGACACGTACAACACCCTCTACCCGGGCAACCAGGATGAGATCGACCTGCGCTACCAGGCGGCCGTCATCCTCTACGACCGCGCGCACTTCGTGGACGCGGCCCGCCGCTTCGGGGAGATCATCGAGAAGTTCCCGGAGGAGCGCCGCTCGCGCGACGCCGCGGACCTGACCATGTACGTGCTGGAGAGCCGCGAGGAGTGGAAGGAGCTCAACACGCTCTCGCGCAAGTTCCTGGGCAACAAGAAGCTGTCCAAGCCCGGCTCCGACTTCGCCCTGCGCGTCTCACGCGTGGTGGAGGGCAGCCAGTACAAGTACGTGGACGAGGTCGTCTACAAGAAGGAGAAGAACCCGGCGAAGGCCGCCGAGGAGTTCCTCACCTTCGTGACGGAGTTCCCCAAGTCGGAGAACGCGGACCGCGCGCTCACCTACGCGATGGTCATCGCGCAGGAGGCCGGTGAGGTGGACAAGGGCATCACCGCCGGTGAGCGCGTCCTCAAGGAGTACCCGAACAGCGCCTTCGAATTGAAGGCGCGCTACACGCTGTCCGGCCTCTACGAGAAGGTCGCCGAGTTCAAGAAGGCCGCCGCGATGTCCGAGTCCTTCGTGGCCGAGTACGACGCGGCCCTCAAGGCCCGCGAGACGCAGTCGAAGAAGGCCAAGGAGAAGAATGCCAAGGCCGCCCCCGTCGCGAAGAAGGGCGACACGCCGGGCGCCGCGGAGGACGCGGACTCCAAGCGCGCGCAGAAGGCCGCCGAGCTCAAGGCGCAGGTGGACGCGGCGGGCGAGTGGGTGGCGGACGCCCTCTTCAACGCGGGCGTCTGGTACGACGGCCTGGGCGAGTCCCAGAAGGCCGTCACCGCGTGGAACAACTACCTGGCGCGCTTCAAGGACCGCAAGGACGTGCCCCAGGTGGCCTTCTCCATCGGCCTCGTGTGGGAGAAGGAGAAGAAGTGGGGCGACGCGGCCCGCGCCTTCAACCGGTTCGTGGAGGACTACGGCCGCGACTCGCGCACCGCCGCGGGGCAGGCGTACCTGGCGCGGTACCACGAGCTGCTTGCGTACCAGAAGATGAAGGACGTGCGCGGCCAGGAGCGGGCGCAGGACGAGCTGGTGCGCGGCTGGAACAAGCTCGCGGAGGGCGTGCGCAAGGACACCGCGGTGCTCAACGCGTACGGCCACGCGCGCTTCCTGGCGCTGGAGCCCACGTGGAAGCGCTTCTCGGACATCAAGTTCACGCGCGTCTCCACCATCCGCCGCGACCTGACGAACAAGCAGAAGGAGATGCAGCGCGTGGAGAAGGAGTACGCGGCGGTGCTCGCCACGGGCTCCGGCGAGTGGGGCATCGCGGCGCTGACCCGCATCGGCCTCGCGTACGCGGACTTCGCGCGCAACATCATGGACTCGCCGGACCCCTCCGGTCTGGATGACGAGCAGCTCAGCATGTACCGCGGCGAGCTGGAGAACCTGGCGCTCCCGCTGGAGGACAAGTCCCACGAGGCCCTGGAGAAGGGCCTCCAGAAGGCCTACGAGCTGGGCATCTACAGCGAGTGGACGCTGGCGGCGCAGGATCAGATCAACAAGCTGCGCCCGGGGGCCTACGCCCAGGTGAAGCCGGTGACGTACCGGGGCAGCAGTGATTCGCGCATCGCCTCGGGTGTGCTGAAGGACCTCAACGGCCCCATCAGCGCCTCCGCGGAGCCGAAGCCCGACGCGCCGGAAGCAGTTCCCGCCGAGGGCACCAGGCCCGCCGCCACGCCGGAGGGCTCGCCTGAAGGTTCCGGCGCCGCGAAGTCCGAGCCCACCGCGTCGCTCGAGGGGGTGCGGCCGTGAAGACGAACCACAGCATCGACATCAGCAGCCAGTTGAAGGGGATGGGGACGACGGGGATGAACGGCTTTCGCACCAAGCGCATGTTCCTGGCGGGGGCCTTCGCCTTCGCCTTCACCACGGCCTGCGCCACGGGCCCCAGGCCCACGCCCGTCGCGATGAACGCGGTGGAGAAGCCCGCCGTCACGGTCCCCGCCGCGCCTCCGCCCACCGCGCAGAAGGGCGACGCGGATGGCCAGTTCGCCGAGGCCCTGAAGGCCTACGAGGCCGGTGACCTGGACGCCGCCCGCAAGGGCTTCGAGGAGGTCGTCAACCAGCAGCCCAAGGCGCTCAACGCGCGCTTCAACCTGGGCGTCATCGCGGAGAAGCAGGGCCGCCCGGCGGACGCCCGCGTGGCGTACGAGCAGGTGCTCGCCCTGGACCCGGCGCACACGCCCTCCGTGATGAACCTGGGGCTGATGCACCGGCACGCGGGCCAGCTGGACGAGGCGCTCGCGCTGTACACGAAGGCGCTCCAGACGCCGGGCCATGAGCACGACGAGCCCGTGCTCAACGCGCTGGCCGCGACGTACCGGCTGGCGGGCAAGCTGGACGAGGCGGAGGCCACCGGCCGGCGCGTGCTCGCGCGCAGCAAGGACAACCCGGAGGCCTACAAGACGCTGGCGCTGGTGGCGTACGACCGGGGCCAGTACCGCCTGGCGGAGCTCTTGGTCGTCAACGCGCGCAAGGTGGCGCAGGACGACCCGGCCATCTCCAACACGCTGGGGATGATCTACCTGAAGATGGACGACCGCCCGCGCGCCCTGGCCCAGTTCCAGAAGGCCGTGTCGCTGGATGACACCTTCGCGCCCGGCCACCTCAACCTGGGCGCCCTGGCGCTGAGCTACCGCGACTACGCGGGCGCGGAGAAGGCCTTCACCAAGGCCCTGTCCCTGGAGCCGGACGGCCTGGAGGGCCAGCTGTACCTGGCGTACGCGCTGGACGGGCAGAAGGGCCTGGATCCGAAGAAGGGCGTCGCCGCGGGTGAGGCGTTCGAGAAGGTGCTCGCGCGCGCCGCGGACAAGCCGGAGGCGGTGTGCGGCGCGGGCTGGGCGTACGCGTCCGAGCGCGCGGCCTTCGAGAAGGCCATCGCGTTCCTGGACCGCTGCAAGGAGCTGTCCTCCACGACGGAGCAGGACAAGCAGCTCATCACCGCCAAGGTGAACGGCCTGCAGAACATGCTCAAGAACCCGCCGCCGGCGCCGGCTCCGGCCGCCACCGCGGAGGCCGAGGGCGAGGAGAAGAAGGACGCCGCCGCCACCGGGGGCGCAGGCTCGTCCGTGATGAACCAGCTGCCCCAGGACACCAGCGCGCCCGAGCAGGAGGCTCCGGCGGAAGAGACGGCTCCGGCCGAGCCTGCCCCCGCGTCCGGCGATGCGTCCGGCAATGGACAGACGGCTCCGACGCCTGCTCCGGCGCCCTGAAGAAACAACAGTCGTCTCGGCGGGAAGAACGAGAACTTTCTTCCCACCTATAGCCGCCCAGGTGCAAGCGACCGGGCGGCTCCCTTAGAATCCAGGGACTTGGCGTTGGTGCGAGCCCTGCAATGGAAGTCGCGAAGCGGGCCTGGCGGAGACATCACATGAAACGACTGCTGGCAGTGATGGTGATGGTGGGGGTGGCGGCTCCCGCCCTGGCACAGGACAGCAAGGACTCGGTGAAGATCATCCAGGAGGAGGATCGCACCGTGTACCGCAAGAAGACGGTGATTGATTTCACGGATGTGGCGGTGGAGGGCGAGCTCACGAAGCCGGAGGGCTCCTACGTCCTCAACCGCAAGAAGACGGATTTCCAAAGCCTCATCAAGGTCCGGGAGAACTTCGACCCGGAGCTTCAGAAGTCTGCGGACAATCTCTAGACGGCACAGGTGGCGTTGAACGTTTTCGGGACGGGAAGGGAAGAAGGAAGAACTTCATGGCGGCGGCGAGAAAAAACGGATTGACGCTTCGGATCACCACCCCGGACGGCTCCATCCAGGAGACGGTTTCGGAGGCGGAGAGTGTCATCGTGGGGTCGGGCGCCCAGGCGGCGGTGAAGATTCAGGATCCGCGCGTGTCCAACCTCCACGTGATGCTGAAGGTGGACAACGATGGCTCGGTGACGGCCATCGACCTGGGCAGTGAAGGCGGCACCCAGGTGTCCGGGCAGAAGCTCATCATCCCCACGGCGCTCAAGCCCGGGGATGTCCTCACGGTGGGCACCTCGCGGGTGGAGGTGCTCTTCGGTGAGGCGCCCCGGCCGGTGGCTCCGGCGGCGGCGGTGGCGCAGCCCGGCGTATTCCAACAGCGCCCGGTGATGCCCCCAGCGGCTCCGGTGGCCCATTCGGCTCCGGCGGCCCACGCGGCCCCGGTGCCTCCCAACCTGCGGCAGGCGCCTCCGCCTCCGCGGCCCGCGATGAACGCCGCGCCCACGAACGTGGTGGGCACGGTGAGCACGCCGCGCTCCGCTCCGGCGGGAGCGCTGGGCACGCAGGTGTCCCCGAACGTGACGTCCACCCCGGTGTTCGGCCCTCCGCCGCCTCCGGTGGCGGCGCGCAAGCCCACGCCCGCCCAGGTGGCGCAGGCCCGCAAGCCGCAGCCTCCGCCGCACCTGCAGGAGCCGCTGCCCCGGGACGCGCAGCCCACGCCGGACGCGAAGGTGCTCCAGGTGTCCATGCTCTGGGGCGACCAGATGCTGGAGGTCCAGCACTTCAAGGACGGCGCGCCGGTCACCATCGGCGAGGCCGCGAAGAACACCTTCACCGTGTTCTCGCCGCAGGTGGGCAAGCGCCACGTGCTCGCGGTGAGCAAGGGCGACAAGCTGGAACTGCGCGCTCCGGCGGGCTCTGGCGTCTTCGTCACCAACAACGGCGATGTCCGCACGAAGGACGCGCTGCGCGCCGCGGGCCAGCTCAACACCGCCACGGCGGATCAGGAGCAGCGCTTCACCCTGGGCCTGCATGACCGGGCGGAGGTGTCGCTGGGCACGGTGGCGTTCGTGATGCGCTACGTGAAGCCGTCGCCGGCCATCCTGGCGACGTCGCTGTCCGACCGCGACTTCGGCTTCTTCAAGATCGCCGCCATCTGCCTGCTCGCGGCGGCGGCGTTCGTCACCGCCATGCTGCTGACGCCGCACACGGAGACGAAGTCCGCGGACGACGTCTTCGAGTCCCAGCAGCGCGTGGCCAAGTTCCTCATCGCCCCGGAGAAGAAGGTGGAGGCGAAGAAGCTCCAGCTCTCCGGCGTGGAGGAGGGGGCCAAGGCCAAGGACGAAGAGGGCAAGTTCGGCAAGCAGGAGGCGAAGCAGGAGGAGGCCGCGCCCTCCAAGCCGGGCACCCCGGTGGTGGACAAGTCCAAGAAGGAGAAGGACCGCCAGGTGGTGGGCAAGGTCGGTCTGCTCGGCGCGCTCAAGGGCATGAAGGGTGGCGCCTCCGACGTGTTCGGTCCGGGCGGCATCGGCACGGGCATCAACAACTCGCTGGGCGGCCTCAAGGGCGGCGCGGCCATGGGTGACGCGCACGGCGTGGGCGGCCTGGGGTCGCGCGGCACGGGCAACGGCGGTGGCGGCACGGCGCTGGGCATCGGCGGCCTGGGCACCCAGGGCAACGGCCGGGGCACGGGCGGGTCCGGCGGCATCGACCTGGGCGGCCGTGGCAAGTCCATCACCAAGGTCATCCCCGGCAAGACGACGGTGATTGGCGGCCTGGACAAGGACGTCATCGCCAAGGTCATCCGGCGGCACCAGAACGAGATCAAGTACTGCTACGAGTCGGAGCTGAACAAGAACCCGTCGCTGGCCGGCAAGGTCGCGGTGGCCTTCACCATCGACCCGGCGGGCGCGGTGGCGGACGCCAGCGTGTCGGAGTCCACGCTGGGCAGCACTCCCGCGGAGCAGTGCATGATCTCCCGCATCCGCCGCTGGAAGTTCCCGGAGCCCAAGGGCGGCGGCGTGGTGAACGTGACGTACCCCTGGCTGTTCTCGCCCTCGGGCGCTGACTAACGGACGCCGGTAGGGATTCGTAGACTGGAAGACTGAAATGGCGTGGACGAAACGGTCCACGCCATTTTCGTTTTTCCCCGCTGCCGTTTCGTGGCGGGCGTCACTACTGTCCGTGCCACTGCTGCCAGGCGTGCGAGGGAGCAGGAGGACAACGTGACGGGAGGAGTCGTGAGGAAGTCGCTGCTGTTGGCCGCGCTCGCGCTGTCGACGCCGGCCCTGGGGGCCACGCCGCCTGAGGGCGTGCCGTTCGAGCCGCGCCGGGGGTTCTTCACCGAGACCGACCTCGGTGTGTTCTTCACGGTGGGCGGCGAGAACAGCTACTCCAACGCGCAGTCGTACGTGCAGCTGGGCATCGGGTACGACCTGACGGAGCAGCTCTCCCTGGGGGCCCACTTCGCGCTGGGCTCGTCGGCGCAGAACTGCTTCGCGGGCTACCTGCCGGACTCCAATGTCTGCGCGCTGTCGGACAACTTCACCGTGGCCTTCGGCGACCTGACGGCCGCGTACCACGTGCGGCTGGCCAATCGCTTCTACCTGACACCCAAGGTGGCGGCGGGCTACACGCGCCTGGAGCCCCGGCCGGTGGATCCGGAAGACGGCGACCCGGGCCAGTCCATCAACGCCTTCAACGCAGGCCTGGGCATCGGCATCGAGTACGCGACGTCCTTCGACCACTTCTCCGTGGGCGCGGATCTGCTCGGGCGCTACATCATCGGGCCCAACATCATGACGTTCGCGGTGTTCCCGCGCGTGAAGTACACGTTCTAGCGCGCCGCTTGCCGGACGTAGCTGGCGGGCGTGCGGCCCACGATGCGCCGGAAGTCGCGGATGAAGTGGGCCTGATCGAAGTAGCCCAGCTCCAGCGCCAGCCGCGCCAGCTCCGGAGGTGGCGTTTCGCGCAGCCGCTCCGCGGCTTCATGAAGGCGGTAGCGCTGGATGACCCACTTGGGATTCACGCCCACGTAGCGGTTGAACAGCCGCTGCAGCGTGCGCAGCCCCGGGCCCCCGGGCGTGAGCAGGTCTTCCACCTTGGTCACCGCGCGGTCCTCCAGGATGCGCGCGACGAGCCCCTGCACCAGCGCCACGTTCGGATCCGGCTGGGGCTTGTGTGCCCGCAGGAAGGCCTCCGCCAGGGCGATGCGCTCTGGGTCCGCGTCGCGCGTGACGTCGGTGGCGAGGATGGCCGCCTCCAGCTTCAGCGCCTCCGGGCCCAGCAGGTCGCCGGGTGAGACAGCGCGCCGCGTGAGCGCGGACAGGGGCGTGCCCACGAAGGGGAAGAAGCCGCCGGGCCGGAACTTGATGCTGAACACGCCGCCCAGCCCCTCCAGCGTGACGGAGAAGCGGCCCGGGTTCACGCCGCCCACGCGCGACGTGCCGGACTCGAAGGTCCAGTGCACGGACGGGTGTGGCAGGGTCTGCTGGAGCACGGGCGGCTGTTCGCGCAAGTCCCATCGCACCGCCCAGAAGTGCTCGACCCACGGGCGCAGGTCCTCCGAGGGCAGCACGCGCACATGCTCGAAGTGCCGGGAGTCCGCACGGGGATACAACACGCCCCGAGGCTTGCCCGCGTTCGATTCCACCCGCCTTGCCGCCTCCTGCCGGACGTCCGCGTCCTGACGCGTTTCTACTACCGCTTCGCTTGACGTCGGACAGGTGCCCCGGCCCGGGGGGCGGATTCAGCTCCGACGGTCGTGTGCTCACCCTGAAAGTCACCCTCGCGGTTCTTTCCAGGTAAGCCCATGACCCCCGTTATCCGTTCCCACGCGCGTGTGTGGATGCTGGTGCTGTCGTTGCTGTCCGTCCCCGCGCTCGCGCAGGGCATCCCGGGCCTGCCGTCCGCGGAGGAGTGCTGGGGCCAGGTGCCGGATGCGGACGGCGACGGCGTGAGCGACAGCTGCGAGCTCCAGGTGGCCGCGGCCTTCATGCCCACGCTGTGGATTGCCCAGGGCGAGAAGGGCGTGGCGCGCCGGCCGTACTTCGCGGCGCGGCCGTTGAACTCCGCCCTGCGCACGCTGCGCATCTTCTACCTGGCCGCGTACCAGGAGGACCACGGCATCCCCAGCCTGGGCATCTTCAACGTCTTCGCCCACGACGGGGACTCCGAGTTCCAGGTGCTGGACGTGCACTACACCGACGGCCGCTGGTACCTGGACCAGGCCTTCCTGTCCGCGCACCTGGAGTCGGCGTGTGACTCCTCGGGCTGGTACGGCTACGCGCAGCTCGAGTACGCGGGGGCGTACCGGGGCGCGCCGCGCATCTACGTGGCCGGGAACAAGCACGGCTCCTACAACTCGAAGGCCGCCTGCGACCGGGGCTGCTACTTCACCGACAGCTGCTCCCAGGGCCGGCAGGAGGCGCTGGACCCCGGCAACCAGCTCGCGGGCCGCAACGTGGGCTCCATCAGCGCCCCGTTGATCAACGCCGTCACCGTCAACGGCCAGACGGAGCGGCTCCTGGACGACGTGGAGTTCAAGGGCTGGGACGACCAGGGGAACCGGAGCAACTCCACGCCGTACCGCGCCCGGCTGGTCCGCTTCGGCTTCTAGGCCAGGGAACGAAGAAGGGGCCGCCACCCGCTGTGCGCAGGTGACGGCCCCTGGATGCTTTCAGGCGCTTCCGCGGAAGGACTACTCCGCGTCGGCGCGCTCTTCGCGCTTGCGCTCGCGCTCGGCGCGGTAGCGCTCGCCCACGGCCAGCGCCTTCTTGCGCATGCGGATGGACTTGGGCGTCACCTCGACGAGCTCGTCGTCGGCGATCCACTCCAGGGCCTTCTCCAGCCCCATCTCGCGCGGCGGGACGAGGATGACGTTCTCGTCGCGGCCGGCGGCGCGGATGTTGGTGAGCTTCTTCTCGCGGCAGCAGTTGACGTTGAGCTCGGACGGGTGCGCGTTCTCGCCGATGATCATGCCTTCGTACACGGTGGTGCCCGCGCCCACGAAGAGCTGACCGCGCTCCTGGATGCTGAACAGCGCGTACGGCACCGTGTCGCCCAGGCGGTCGGAGACCATGGCGCCGTTGGCGCGCTTCGGGATGTAGCCGAACCACGGCTCGAAGCCGTCGAACTGGCTGCTCATGATGCCCTCACCCCGGGTGATGGTGAGGAACTCCGAGCGGAACCCGATGAGGCCGCGCGCGGGGATGCGGAACTGGAGCCGGGTGCGGCCCGAGCCCAGCTGCTGCATGTCCGTCATGCGGCCCTTGCGGGGCCCCAGGCGCTCCGTCACCACGCCCACGCTGTTCTCCGGCACGTCGCAGAAGAGCAGCTCCATGGGCTCGTGCGTCTGCCCGTCCACCACCTTGGTGATGGGCTCCGGGTTGGAGGCCGTGAGCTCGTAGCCCTCGCGGCGCATGTTCTCGATGATGACCGCCAGCGCCAGTTCGCCACGGCCCACCACGCGGAACGCGTCCGGCGTCGCGGTGTCCTCCACGCGCACGGCCACGTTGCGGTAGGCCTCGCGGTACAGGCGCTCGCGCAGGTTGCGGGAGGTGACGTACTTGCCCTCCTTGCCCGCCAGCGGCCCGTCGTTGACCTTGAAGATCATCATCATCGTGGGCTCGTCCACGGTGATGCGCGGCAGCGCCACGGGCTTCTCGAAGTCCGCGATGGTGTCGCCGATGGAGATCTCCTCGATGCCCGCGATGGAGACGATCTCACCGGGGCCGGCGTCCGGAATCTCCGTGCGCTTCAGGCCGGAGAAGCCGAACAGCTTGACGATCTTGCCCTGCTGCACCTTGCCGCCCTCGCGAACGACGGACACGGGCATGTTCGGGGTGATGCGGCCCGCCTGCACGCGGCCCACCGCCAGACGGCCCACGTAGTCGTCGTAGTCCAGGTTGGCGACGAGCAGCTGCAGCGTCGTCTGCTCCACCGGAGGCGCGGGCGGGGGCGGGATGTGCTTGATGATGGCGTCGTACAGCGGCTCCAGCGTCTTGCCCGGCACGTCCAGCGACGTGGAGGCCTGACCCTGGCGCGCGACGGTGTAGAGGACGGGCATCTCCAGCTGCTCTTCGTTCGCGCCCAGGTCGATGTAGAGCGAGTACACCAGGTCCAGCACTTCCTTGGCCCGGGCGTCCTGACGGTCGATCTTGTTGATGACCAGCACCGTCTTCAGGCCCATGGCCAGCGCCTTGGTGAGCACGAAGCGCGTCTGGGGCAGGGGACCTTCGGCGGCGTCCACCAGCAGGATGACGCCATCGACCAGGCGCAGGCCGCGCTCCACCTCGCCACCGAAGTCGGCGTGGCCCGGCGTGTCGATGATGTTGATCTGCATCCCCTTGTAGGAGACGGCAGTGTTCTTCGCGAGGATGGTGATGCCCTTCTCGCGCTCGAGGTCGTTCGAGTCCATGACCCGCTCGGCCACGTGCTCGTTGGAGCGGAAGGTCCCCGCCTGCCGGAGCAGGTGGTCGACGAGGGTGGTCTTGCCGTGGTCAACGTGGGCGACAATGGCGACGTTGCGGATGTTTTCGCGAGAGATCATCAGGACCAACTAACGGAAATGAAGGTGCGAGGAGAGACGCCCAGAACGGGGTTTCTCAATCCCACCGGAACCCGGAAGGCGGGGGCTTATATGCCGGGGGCTTTCCACCTGCAATGAAGGCGGGTGTCCAGCAGGCAAACAATCGGCCCCCCCTCCGGCTGGGCGCTTATCCCACCTTCGGGTGCACTTCCGCGGTCTCCACCCCCAGCCGCTCTCTCAGGAAGCGCTCCACCCGCAGCTCCACCAGGCCTGGGACTTCCAGTGGGGCGGTATGGGTGCCCTCGGAAATCATCAGGAGTTCAGAGGAGGGGATGTGCTCGGCCATCTTCCGGGACAGCCAGCCGGGGGTGAAGCGGTCCTTCTCCCCGGCGACCACCAGGGTGGGCACGTCCACGTGCTCCAGGTGGTCCTCGGCGGTGTGGTTGGCCAGCGAATCCAGGGTTCGCACGAAGACGACGGGGTCCATCCGGGCCAGATGGGTGAAGTACGGGGCCAGGTCGTTTCGCGCGATGAGGTCCGGGTTCATCTCCAGGCGGATGGCCAGCTGGACCACCAGCTCCGTGGTGAGCGCCCCGTGCACGATGCGCGCGGTGTGCCGGGGGAAGCGCTCCACCGCGGCCCGCAGGGTGGGGAAGAGGCGCTTGAGCAGCGTGGAGTCGTGGAAGGTGTCCAGCGGCATCCCGTAGCTGCCGCACACCAGCACCAGCCCCTCCACGCGCCGGGCGTAGCGGCGGTGGAACTCCAGCGCCACCTGCACGCCCATGGAGTGGCCGAAGAGGACGGCCTTGTCCATCTGCGCCGCGTCCATCACCCGCGCCAGGTCGTCGCAGGTGTACGCCATGCCAATGCGCGTGCGGTCCGTGGGGACGGTGCTCTTGCCGTGGCCCCGGTAGTGCCAGCGCAGCACGCGGTGGCGCCGGCCCAGGTAGGGCAAGAGGTACTTCCACGCGAAGCCGTCACAGCCCAGGCCGTCGCACAGGACCATGCCCGGGGCGCCGTCCCCCCGCACCTGGTAGTAGAGGTCCGCGCCGTCCGGCACCCGCAGCGAGTCCTGCCGGAAGGAGACCGCCTGTCCGTGCGGCGCGCTCACGCGTCCACCTCGTCCGTGTCCAGTCCTTCGGGGATGCCCTTGTCCAGCCCGTAGCGGGAGATCTTCAAGAGGAGGTTGGAGCGGCTGATGCCCAGCTCACGCGACAGCCGGCTCTTGTTGTAGCGGGTGCGCACCAGGCCCTGGTGGATCATCTCCTTCTCCAGGGACTCCACCGCCTCGTGCAGTTTTCCGTGCGCGCGCGGGGCGATGAAGGGCCCGCCGCCGGGGACCACGGCGTCGCGGATGCGGCTGGAGAGCAGCTCCGCGGGGATGGTCTCCAGCTCGCCGCCCAGCACGAGCAGCCGCTCGATTTCGTTCTCCAGCTCGCGGATGTTCCCCGGCCACGCGTACGCGCCCAGGATGCCCAGGGCCTCTGGAGCCAGGCCCCGCGCGCGCTGGCCCTCGCGGTGGTGCTTGCGCAGGAAGTGGTCGATGAGGACGGGCAGGTCGTCCTTGCGCTCGCGCAGGGGCGGCAGCTGCAGGCGGATGACGTTGATGCGGTAGAAGAGGTCCTCGCGGAACTCGCCGCGCTTCACCAGTTCGCCCAGGTCCTTGTGGGTGGCGGCGATGACGCGCACGTCGACCTCGCGGGAATGGGTGCCGCCCACGGGCAGGAAGGTGCCCTCCTGGAGGACGCGCAGGAGCTTCACCTGGAGGGCGGGGGACATGTCGCCCACCTCGTCCAGGAAGAAGGTGCCCTGGTCCGCGACCTCGAAGAGGCCCTTCTTGTCCTTGAGCGCGCCGGTGAAGGCGCCGCGGGTGTGACCGAAGAGGGCGCTCTCCAGCAGGTTGTCGTTGAAGGCGGAGCAGTTCTGCACGACGAACGGCTTGTCCTTGCGCGGGCCGTTGTGGTGGATGGCGCGCGCCACCAGCTCCTTGCCCGTGCCGGACTCGCCGTTGATGAGGACGGTGGAGTCGGAGTGGGCCACCTTCTCCATCAGGCGGAAGACTTCGTTCATGGCCCCGGAGCGGCCGATGATCTTCTCGAAGCGGTAGCGGTTGGACAGCTCGGAGGCCATGGACTGGATGGTCTCCTCCTTGCGCGTGAGCTCCACCTCCTGGTTGGCGATCTCCGTGACCGCGAACTCCAGCAGGTCCGACAGCTTGCTCAGCTCCGAGCCGTCCAGCACCGGCACCCGCTCCGCCGCGCCCTCCAGCTCCAGCATCGCCCCGGGCGCGATGTCGCGCATCTTGCCCAGGAGCACCTGTCCGTCTCCGGGCAGGAGCGGCTGCCGGGCGAAGCCCTCCACGAAGAGGAAGCCCTCGTACTCGTTGCGGATGTAGAGCGGCGCGCCCACGATGGACAGGCGCAGGTGGCAGTCGTGGAAGAGCGAGCGGCGCAGGTTCTTGGCGGCCTTGAACTTCTCATGCAGCACCCGCACCGACTGGGCACACCGCCGCATCCCCTCCCGCGCCCCCAGCGAGTGGCGGCAGAAGTCGTTGGGCGGCGGGATGAAATCCCCGCGCTGCCAGTCGTGCACCACGCCGTTGCGATCCGCGAACGAAAGCTCCACCTGCCACCACTTGCGGATGACATCCCTCAACATGACAATGGTGTGCAGATTCTGATGCTTCTCGAAGTCCATCCCCGCGTCCCTCGGCCTGTTGCGGATCAGGACAACGGATCTACGGGGTTGTCCGAAATCAATCCAGCGGCACCTGTCCGAATGACGGCGCCAATGGCGTACCCTGGTTCCCTGTGAGCGCACCCCCACATACACATGGCAGGGCCGGACACGGTCATTCGCACGACCACGACGATGACCACTCGCACCATGGGCATTCGCACGGCCATTCGCACGGTCCGCGCAAGGGCGGGCTGGCGGAGGAGCGGCGCAAGGACCGGCGGCGGCTCTTGTTCGCGCTGGGGCTGACGGCGACCATCATGGTGGCGGAGGCGGTGGGCGGCTTCCTCACCAACTCGCTGGCGCTGCTCTCCGACGCCGGGCACATGCTGACGGACGTGTCGGCCATGGTCCTGAGCCTGCTGGCGCTGTGGTTCGCCGGGCGGCCCGCGGACCTGAAGAAGACCTACGGCTACTACCGGATGGAGATCTTGAGCGCGCTCCTCAACGGGGTGCTGCTGCTGGTCATCACCATCTTCATCCTGATGGAGGCCTGGGAGCGCATGCGCACGCCCGCTCCGGTGGAGTTGGGGCCCATGGCGCTGGTGGCGGGCATCGGCCTCGTCGCGAACCTGGCGGCGCTGGGCTTTCTGCACCAGACGCACTCCATGAACGTGCGCGGCGCGTTCCTGCACGTGCTGGGGGACACGCTGTCGTCGGTGGGCGTGCTGATTGGCGCGGGCGTGATGTGGTGGACCGGCTGGTACGTCGTGGACCCCATCATCTCCGTGCTGATTTCGATGATCATCGTCGTGGGCGCGCTGCGGCTGGTGAAGGACGCGGTGGACGTGCTCCTGGAGGCGGTGCCCGCGCACGTGGACCTGGAGCAGGTGCGCTCGCTCATGGCGAAGGTGCCAGGCGTGCAGGCGGTGCACGACCTGCACGTGTGGACCATCTCCAGCGGGATGTACGCGCTGTCCGCGCACCTGGTGGTGGCGGACCCCATGGTCTGCAACAACGACGACATCCTGTCCGCGGTGAAGCACGACCTCTTCGACCGCTTCGGCATCGACCACACGACCATCCAGATCGAGAGCCAGTCCTACGCCCACCTGGGCGAGGTGCACTGACGTCCTTGCGAAAGGGGCGCGGGGCGGGGATTCTCGCTGGCTCCTATGAGCGTGCTGGACAAGGTGTTGTCGCTGCGGCCGGGCAACGTGGTGGCGCGGGTGGGCCCGGGCTCCCGGGTGCCCCTGTTGGATCCACGGGAGCTGCTCGGGGCGCTGGAGTCCACGCCCATGGCGCTGCCGTGCCTGCCGGTGCTGTCCAAGGGCGCGCTGCCGGGCCTGTTGGGCGCGGCCCGCGCGGAGGACTCGGTGCTGGGCCTCTCCTGCCCGCACCCCCTGGCGGACCGGGGCGCGCCGGAGCGCTTCGTGCTGGCGGTGCACGCGGCGGCGCAGGAGGCCGAGCACACCCGGCCCCTGTTCCTCCAGGCTGGCCCCCTGCGGGTGGCCTCCACGGACGCGGACGTGCTGGACGCGCTCCAGGAAGGCCTCTTCCGCGTGGTGGACGCGGGCTTCGCGCTGGTGTCGTTGGACCTGTCGCGCCTCACCTCCTACGAGGCCGTGGAGGCGGTGAACGCGCTGGTGGGCCCGCTCAAGGAGCGCGAGCTGTCGCTGGAGGTGTCCCCGCCCCAGCTGTCCTCCGGCGGGCTGGTGGACGCGTGCGCGACGCTGCTGGAGGGCCTGGCGCAGTGGCAGGTCCCGCTGCGCTTCCTTCGCGTGTCGGACACGCAGCTGGGACACGGCGAGCCGGGCGCGGAGCTGGACGTGGAGCTCCTGCGCCGGGTGGTGGAGACGGCCGCGGCGAAGGGCGTGGCGGTGGCGGTGGCGGAGGACTCCACCGGGCCCGCGCGGGGGCTGTCCAGCTACGTGGCCGCGGGCGTGCGCAAGGTGGACCGGGGAGGCCCTTTTGGCCCGCTGGCCCTGCGCGCCTGGCCTCCGGAGGTGCGCGACCCGGTGGTGGCGCGGGCCCAGGCGGCGGGTATGCCGGCCGGGGAGCTGTTGTCCGTCCTGGAGGAGGGGCTGCCGCCGCTGGCGCCCGCGGCCCGCGAGACGCTGGAGGCGCTGTCCTTCGCGGAGGCCACGGAGGCGCTGGGAGCGCTGGGGGCGCACCGCTCCGCGTCGGTGGCCATGGCGTTCCTCGCGAAGCCGGGCGGGGACCTGGGCTAGAAGGGCGCGCATGCGCATCGTGGCAGGCAGCGCGAAGGGCCGGGCCCTGACGGGGCCCAAGCCGTCGTCCGGACACATCCGCCCCACGGCGGACCGGGTCCGTGAAACCATCTTCAACATGCTGGGCCAGTTCCTGGACGGCCAGGCCGTGCTGGACCTGTACGCGGGCACCGGCGCCCTGGGGCTGGAGGCCCTGTCGCGGGGCGCGGGGCGGCTGGTGCTGGTGGACCAGGACCGCGAGGCCCTGGCCCTGTGCCGCAAGAACACCGACGCGCTGGGCTTCAGCGCCCAGGTGTCCATCCTGGCGCAGCCCGTGGTCCGCGCGCTGGAGACGCTGGGCAAGCAGGGGGCGAAGTTCGAGCTCGTCTTCGCGGATCCGCCCTACGCGGCGCGCGTGGTGGAGACGGTGCTGGAGGCGGTGGTGGCCGCGGGCGTGGTGACGCCGGGCGGCACGGTGATGGTGGAGCACGACAAGCGGGAGGCGGCCCCGGAGGCCCACTCGGGGCTCACCCTGGAGGACCAGCGCCGCTTCGGGGACACCCTGGTGAGCTTCTACCGGGCCCCGTGACGTGCGCTTGACCGGCCCCGTGGGCCCGCCGAGACTCCAACGCACCCATGCCGGTCGCCATCTATCCTGGTTCGTTCGATCCGCTCACCAACGGGCACCTGAGCCTCATCCAGCGCAGCCTGAAGATGTTCGACCGGCTCATCGTCGCCATCGCGGTGAACCCGAAGAAGACGCCCCTCTTCAGCCAGGAGGAGCGCATCGAGCTCATCCGCGAGGCGGTGAATGACCCCCGCGTGGAGGTGGACGCCTTCCACGGCCTGCTCGTGGACTACGTGCACCAGCGCAACGTGAGCGTCGTCATCCGCGGGCTGCGCGCGGTGTCGGACTTCGAATACGAGTTCCAGCTGGCGAACATGAACCGCAAGCTGGCGCCGGACATCGACACCGTCTTCATGATGACGGGCGAGGACTACTTCTACATCTCCTCGCAGCTGGTCCGGGAGGTCGCGAGCTTCGGGGGGAACGTTGACGGGCTCGTCCCCCCGAACGTCAACGCGGGGCTGAAGAAGAAGTTCGGCCCGAAACCCTAGGGTCGTTCCCCAGGGGCATCCGGGCCACGCAACGCGCGAGCGGGCTTGTCCGCTTCGGGAGTTCCGCGCTAGGCAAGGCGCATGAAACTCGCCCGCCGGCTGCAAGCCATCAAGCCCTCCGCCACCCTGGCCCTCAACGCCCGCGCCAAGGCGCTAGCCGCCAGCGGCAAGGACGTGGTGGTGCTCGCCGCCGGTGAGCCGGACTTCGACACGCCGGAGTTCGTGAAGCAGGCGGCCATCGAGGCGCTCCGCGCGGGCTTCACCAAGTACACCGCCACCGCGGGCATGCCGGAGCTTCGCGAGGCCGTCTGCCGCAAGCTGGAGAAGGACAACGACCTGAAGTACGCGCCGGATCAGGTGGTGGTGACGGCGGGCGGCAAGCAGTCGCTCTACAACTGCTTCCAGGCGCTGCTGGACGAAGGCGACGAGGTCATCATCTTCGCGCCGTACTGGGTGAGCTACCCGGACATGGTGCACCTGGCGGGCGGCACGCCGGTCATCGTCCCCACGCGCGAGGAGGACGGCTACGCGCCGGACCCCGCCGCCATCAAGAAGGCGCTCACCCCGCGCACGCGCGCCATCATCCTCAACAGCCCGGCCAACCCCACGGGCGCGGTGTACTCGCGCGCCACGCTGGAGGGCATCGCGGACGCGGTGCGCGGGCACGACTGCCTCATCGTCACCGACGACATGTACGAGAAGCTCCTCTACACGGGGGAGCCGTTCCTCAACCTGGGCAACGTGGCGCCGGACCTGGTGCCGCGGCTGCTTGTGTCCAACGGCCTGTCCAAGTCCCACGCGATGACGGGCTGGCGGCTGGGCTACGCGGCCGGGCCCAAGGCGCTCATCTCCGGCATGCAGCTGGTGCAGGACCAGTCCACGTCCAACGCGTCCTCCATCACGCAGAAGGCGGCGCTGGCGGCGCTCAGCGGCCCCTCGGACACCATCACCGCCATGGTGAACGAGTACCGCGAGCGCCGGGACCTGTTCGTCGCGGGCCTCAACGCCATCCCGGGCATCCGCTGCCGCATGCCGGAAGGCGCCTTCTACGCGATGGCGGACGTGCGCGGCCTGCTGGGAAAGACATACAAGGGCAAGCCGCTGACGGACTCGCTGCAGCTCTCCGAGGCGCTGCTCAATGACTTCCTGGTGGCGGCGGTGCCCGGGGATCCGTTCGGCGCGCCGGGCTACATCCGCATGAGCTTCGTCACCTCGCGCGAGGTGCTGCAGAAGGGCCTGACGCGACTGCGGGACTTCACGGCCGCGCTGGGCTGAGGCGGCGGCGGAGGTTTCATTCACGCTGGCACCCGGTGGGAAGGCCGGGCGCCTTCGTGGCGTCTTCAGTCCGTGTACGCGAAGGCGTGCCAGGACAGGTCCGGGCTGCCGCGGAAGAGGAAGATGGCCGCGTGTCCGGAGAGGTTGCCCACCGCGGCCCAGGTGTCCTTGAGCGCGCGCGGATCCAGCCCCAGGCGCGCGGGCGGCTTGCCGTACTTCTTCTCCATCTCCGCGATGGGCAGCACTTCGATGTCGTAGAGGGTGATGAGGTCCGTGCGCCGCGCGCGCAGCTGCTTCACCCACGCCTGGATCAGCTCATCCGGGGTGTTGAAGCGCTTGTCCTCCAGCTGGAACGGGTAGCTCAGCTCCACGGACGCGTTGCGCACGTCCCCCGTCAGCAGGCTCTGGAAGAGGAAGCGCGCCTCGTTGTGGATCATCGAGCGGGCGATGCCCTCGGGGGACAGGTCCTCCTCGGTGGGGCGCGCGGCTTCACGGCCCGGGCCCAGCTGGAC
>NZ_RAWC01000122.1:0-26392 GCF_003611685.1 Corallococcus sp. CA049B
CGTGTGCGCCCCCCGCCACTGCCCTCGTCCCACGGAGGGAATCCGTTGTGTTTCCGGAGGTTCGGGGAAGCCGAGTGAGGACCGAGACACCAGACAAGGGGTGTCTATTACGGAAATCCCGTGATTTTTTGTCAGGGGGTCGCGGTCAAATCCCCCGGTTGGCCCCCAGCGCATGGGGAGAGGGGAGGGCAGGTGATGCAACGGCTCCGGGCGCGCGCCCGCGAGCCCGACCCACCGGATCCGGAAGGGGCTTGTCAGGGTCCCCAGGTGGGCGCGGTCGTACCGCAGGTGCTCTCCCTTCGGGGCCCGGCGCGGATTGAGCGGTCCAAGGAGCACAGCCATGAAGTCTTTCCTGTTGGTCCCCAAGGAGTCCATCGAGACGCAGGCCCGGCCCGGAGTGCGTGGCACGGCGCAGGGCGAGCGCGTCCTCAGCCGCAGCACCGCGCTGCGCTTCGGCGCGGCCCAGAAGGCACCGGATGCCCTCACCGCCCTCGGCCTGCGGTCAGCCACGCTGCCCGGCGTGAAGCCGGAGGTCAGCGGCCAGGCGCAGCGCGGGCGCAAGGGCGCCCGGGGCAGGAAGGCCAGCGACGTCGACGCCACGCCCATGCCGGGCGCGCCCGTGACGGAGCAGGCCGGCACGGAGGCCGGCAGCTACCGGTTCATGCCGCTCATCGGCGCCACCATGGCGCACTTCTACTCCCAGGACGCGGAGAAGGCGGCCCGGGGTGAGCTGGCGGAGGAGTTCGAGTTCATCCCGGACGTGGTGCCCCTGTCCTTCCCCGGTCCGGTGTCCGCCGGACAGACGGGGCCGCGCAACCGCGGCATGAGCTCGCTCGCGCAGCGCGAGTGGCCTGACGAGTCCGGTGTCCCCCTGGCGCACGCCCAGGGCATCCGGGGCGCCGGCGTGATGCTGGGCATCCTGGACACCGGCGTGGACGCGGACCACCCGGAGCACGCGAGCAAGACCATCCAGTTCCGCTACGTCTCGCTCTTCCCCAACTCGCCGCACAACCCGGCGCGCGACGTGCGCGGCTTCGACCCGGACGGCCACGGCACGCACGTGTGCGGCATCGCCGCGGGCGTGCACCACGGCGTCGCGCCGGAGGTGGACCTGTACGCCGCGTCCGTCATCGAGTCGGAGACCATCCGCACCAGCCTGGGCCGCGTGGCCGCCGGCATGGAGTGGCTGCTGCACCAGTTCAGCCGTCCGGAGAACGCGTCGCGTCCCGCCGTCGTCAACCTGTCGCTGGGCTTCCCGCTGCAGCCGCCTCCGGGCATCTCCGAAGCGGACTACCTGCTCAACCAGCGCGCGCTGCAAGCCATGCTGCGTCGGCTTCTGGACAGCAACATCCTGCCCATTGTCGCGGCGGGTAACAGTGGACCCGACACGGTTGGTTACCCAGCGGCCTTTCCCGAGGCCCTGGCTGTGGGGGCAGTCGACTTCGAGCGCAACGTGGCCACCTTCTCCGCCAGCGGCTCCGTGGGGCGTCGGGTCGTCCCTGACGTCATGGGCTACGGGGTGAATGTGTATTCGTCTACTGAACGCCGCTGCAACAATCAGGCGTTCTATGAACGAATGAGCGGCACAAGCATGGCGGCGCCATATGTCGCGGGAATCGCGGCGCTGTATCGTTGCCGTGCCCCTGACTTGACGGCATTGGAAGTGAGAGATTTGATTCTGGCCAATGCCATCAAGCTTCCTCGCTCGGCGAACCACCGGACGGGGAAGGGCCTGGCTGTTTTCAGGTGACGCGGTAGTTGCCGGGGCCGGTGCCACGTGAGCACCGGACCTGGGGAGGATGTGGCCATGAGCAGGAAGAATGGCGTGCCGGGCGGACCCCAAGACATTTCGGCCCGGATGTCCTCCGTTGCCGCCGTGCGTCCGCTGCCGGGCAGCGGAGGCACGGTGCGTTCGTTGCCGGGCTCTGGCGGCCTGGAGCGTGACGCCCAGCCGGGCGGCGACATCGACGTCACGGTCATGCCCCGGGAGTCGGCCGCGCCGAAGAGCACCTCCGCGTCCTCACGGGCACCCCTGCGTTCGCGCGCGGACCTCTACAAGGAAGGCCAGGCGGAGAACGCCCGCTTCCGCGAGAGCTTCATGCGCTGGCTGGAGGCACACCAGTTGGTGGGCGCCGTGCGCGCCATGAGTGAGCCGGGCGGTTCCCTGCCCATGCTGCACCTGAGGTGCGCCCCGCGCGTGCTGGACCAACTTCGTCGCGCGCCGGAGTTCGAGGCGGGCACGATGATGCCGCTCGAACAGCTGTACTAGGCCCGCCCCACCGCGCTTGCCTCCCGTCACCGGCCCCACGCCCCGTTGAACCGACGCCGGAGCTGCTTCTTCCTGATTAACCTAGAAACTCAGGATTGTAGCCGCCTGATGCCATTGAACGGGGGGACCAGTGCGCTGTCTGGGATTGGACGGTGTCAGTCCACCCGCGCCCGGGGGCGCGGATGGCGCCTGACGCGGCCTAGAAGTTGTGGCCGCCGTCCACGTCGATGGTGCGGCCGTTGAAGTAGTCGCACTCCACGATGAACTTCACGGCCTGCCAGATGTCCTCCGGCTCGCCGATGCGGCCCACCGGGATGGCGGCCACCAGCGCGTCGCGGGCCTTCTGGTTCATGCCCTGCGTCATGGGCGTCTCAATCATGCCCGGGGCGATGGCGCCCACGCGGATGCCGAACGGCGCGAACTCGCGCGACCAGGTGACGGTGTTGGCGGCGAGCGCGGCCTTGGCGGACACGTAGTTGGACTGGCCGCGGTTGCCGTGCCGCGCGATGGACGACATGTTCACGATGACGCCGGGGCGCTGGTCCGTCTCCACCATCTTGGTGACGACCTCGCGCACCATCAGCGTGGCGCCGGTGAGGTTCACGCCGATGACGGCGTTCCAGTCCGCCGTGGACAGCTTCTTCACCTGCCCGGTGGTGCGGTCCTTCTTCACGAGCAGCGCGTCGCGCAGGATGCCCGCGTTGTTGATGAGGCCGTTGAGGCCGCCCATGGCGCCGTGGGCCCACTGCACGAAGTCCGTGACGTCCTGCTCGCTGGACACGTCCAGCTTGCGGCGGTGGATGCCCGCAGGCAGCGCCGCGAGCTTCTCCTCGTTGACGTCGCCAACGGCCACCTGGCCGCCCGCCTCGTGGATGCGCTGCGCGAAGTGCGCGCCCATGCCCTGCGCGCCGCCGGTGACGATGATCTTCAGGTCCTTCAGCTGCATGTGCCTCTCCTGGGCGTCTGGAAAAAACGCGCGCAGGGTACGCACACCGCGTGGGCGCTGGCCAGCGCCGCGGAGGCTGAAACCTGAATCAAGCTTCAACTTCTCATGAGGCCCGGACCCCGACGCGGTGCGTTGGGGTCCGGAGTGCCGGAGCTACAGGGCGTCAGTGCCTACAGCGCATCAGAGATGACGGCGCCCAGCCGCTTCATGCCCTCGTTGATGAGGTCGGGCGGGCGGTTGGAGTAGTTCAGCCGCATGAACTGGGGCTTCTGGTCGTTGGCGAAGAAGGGCGCGCCGGGGACGAAGGCGACCTTCTGCTCGACGGCGCGGGGCAGGAGCGTGGCCGCGTCCAGGCCCTGGGGCAGCTCCACCCAGAGGAACATGCCGCCGTCCGGCCGGGTCCACTTCGTGCCCTTCGGCATGTGGGTCTCCAGCGCGGCCAGCATCGCGTTGGCGCGCTCGGCGTAGATGGGCATCAGCGCCTGGATGTGGCCCGCGTAGTCGAACGTCTCCAGCAGGCGCGCGGTGGCGCGCTGGGCGAGCGTGGCGGTGTGCAGGTCCGTGGCCTGCTTCGCGATGGTCAGCGACTTGAGGAGCGCGCGGGGCCCCGTCACCCAGCCCAGGCGCAGGCCGGGGGCCAGCGTCTTGGAGAAGGTGGACAGGGACAGCACCACGCCCTGGTCATCCAGCGACGCCAGCGACGGCAGGTGCACGCCCCTGAAGCGCAGCTCGCCGTACGGGTCGTCCTCCAGGATGACGAAGCGGTGCTCCTGGGCCAGCCGCACCAGGGCCTTGCGGCGCTCCAGCGACAGGGTGGTGCCCTTGGGGTTCTGGAAGTTGGGGATGACGTAGAGCAGCTTCGGCACGCGCTTCTTCAGCAGGGCCGCCAGGTCGTCCGTGTCCATGCCGGCGTCGTCGCTGCGCACGGTGGCGAACTCCACCTCGTAGCCGCCGAAGGTCTGGAGCGCCGCCAGGTAGCTGGGGTCCTCCACCACCACCAGGTCACCCGGGTCGAGCAGGATCTTCCCCACCAGGTCCAGGCCCTGCTGCGAGCCGCTGGTGATGAGCACCTGGTCCGCGTGCACGTGCTGGCCCTTGCGGCCCAGGTGCCCGGCGATCCACTCGCGCAAGGGCGCGAAGCCCTCCGTGGTGCTGTACTGGAGCGCGGGGCGCCCCTCCCGGGCGAAGGTCTCCTCGAACGCCTTCGCGATGACGTCCACGGGGAAGAGCTCCGGGGCGGGCAGGCCACCGGCGAAGGAGAGGATGTCCGGGCGCTCGGCGATCTTGAGGATCTCCCGCACCGCGGACGTCTTCATCCGGGACATGCGCTGGGACAGCCGGTAGGCCGGAGGAGGGGGCAGGGGTGCACTCATAGCGTCCGCGCTCATGTTCATTCTCCGTTCAACAGCTCATCGGGGACACGCACGTGCGTGTCTTCCTTCAAGGTCGACAGGACGATGGTGGTGCTCGTGCGGGTCACACCTGGAATGGTGCGCAGCGTCTCCACGAGCAGCGAGTCCAGCGTCCGCGTGTTCGCGGTCTTCACCTTCAAGACGTACGAGTCCTGCCCCGCGACCCGGTGGGCCTCCAGCACGTCCGGCAGCTCCGCCACCTTCCGCGCGAAGCCCTCGAAGTGCTTGGGGTGCTCGATGCTCACCCCGATGAAGGCGGTGATGTCCTTCCCCAGCTGCGTCGCGTCCACGCGCGCCGTGTAGCCGGTGATGACGCCCTTCTCCTCCAGCTTGCGGATTCGCTCCGCCACCGCCGGCTGGGACAGCTTCACCCCACGTGACAGCTCCAGCTGCGTGGCCCGGCCATCGCGCTGAAGCATGTCCACGATGCGATAATCCAGGGCGTCCATGGGGCTTTGGACCTTATTTTTATAGGCGGACTTGGCAGTGCGCGGTGAAGTTATATGCACTTGGCCCCAAGTGCAAGTCCGTTTGCACGCAAAATGATTAAGGCCGGTGGATCGTCCTCCACCCGACCTCCCGAGTCCCCAGGCAGTCAGGCGGCGAGGTGTTTGACGCCTCGCGTCCGTGTCTGTCTTTGACGCAGGGAGCCATCCATCCGCTTTTGACAGGGCGGTCGGCCGGGTGCTACCCGTCCTGAAAGATGAATCGCCCTTCAACTTCAGAACGCGTCCCCGTCACGCCGCGCGGTCAGCGGACGCGGCAGAAGTTGTTGAAGGCCGCGGAGGCGGTGTTCGGCGACAAGGGCTACGAGCGCGCCTCCATCGCGGACCTCACGCGCAAGGCCAGCGTCGCGCTGGGCACCTTCTACGTGTACTTCCCGGACAAGCAGTCCATCTTCGTGGAGGTGGTGGACGAGCTGGGCGCGCGCCTGCGCCGCCTCATCGCGGAGTCCACGGCCGCGTGCACCACGCGCCTGGAGGTGGAGCGCGAGGGCCTGCGTGCCTTCTTCCAGTTCGTGCGCCAGCACCCCAACCTCTACCGTGTCGTGCGGCAGGCGGAGTTCGTGGACGCGGACTGCTACCGCCGCTACTACGACCGCTTCGCCAAGGGCTACGTGCGCGGCCTCCAGCAGGCCATGGAGGCCGGCGAGGTGCGCCGCATGGATCCGGAGGCGCTCGCCTACTGCCTGATGGGCATTGGCGACTTCCTGGGCATGCGCTGGGTGCTCTGGGAGGAGGACATGGGCCTGGAGCGCGTGCTCGACACGGCGATGACGCTGCTGTCCCACGGCCTGCCCCCGGACGCGGGCGCCGCGCGCACCCATCTGCAGGCGGTCCCTCCCCCGAAGGCAGCAGCGAAGCCGTCGAAGCCCAGCCCCCCGAAGTCGAAGCCGTCCCCCCGCCGTCCGTCACGCGGTCCCCGGAGCTGAAACACCGTCATGCGTTACGCGAACATCCTGTCCACCGGCCGCTACGTCCCCGAGAAGCTCCTCACCAACGCCGACGTGGAGAAGATCCTGGGCGAGAAGGTGGACGAGTGGCTCCAGCAGAACGTGGGCATCAAGCAGCGCCACGTGATGGCGGACCACCAGGCCACCAGCGACCTGGCCGTGGCCGCCGCGAAGGAGGCGCTGGCCCGCGCGAAGGTGGACCCCAAGGAGCTGGACCTGGTGCTCGTGGCCAGTGACACGCCGGACTACCTCTCCCCCGGCACGTCGTCCGTGGTGCAGGCCAAGCTGGGCGCGGTGAACGCGGGCACGTACGACATCAACGCCGCGTGCGCGGGCTGGGTGACGGCGCTGGACGTGGCGTCCAAGACGATTTCGTCGGACGACAGCTACCAGCGCATCCTGGTGGTGGGCGCCTACGGCATGACCCGGTACGTGAACTGGAAGGACAAGAAGACCTGCACGCTGTTCGCGGACGGCGCGGGCGCGGTGGTGCTGGGCGCTTCCGACAAGCCGGGCTTCCTGGGCGCGAAGCTGCTCGCCAACGGCGAGTACCACGACGCGCTGGGCATCTACACCGGCGGCACGAACCGGCCCGCCACGGCGGAGACGCTGGCGCTGACGGACGGCAAGCCCGCGGTGCAGTTCGTGCGCAAGTTCCCCTCCACGTTCAACACCGAGCGCTGGCCCATCCTGCTGGACACGCTGCTCAAGCGCGCGGACCAGACGCTGGACGACGTGAAGCTGTTCGTCTTCACGCAGCTGAACCTGCGCACCATCGAAGCCACGATGAAGGCGCTGAACCAGCCCATGGAGAAGGCGCACTACACGATGGACAAGTGGGGCTACACGGGCTCCGCCTGCATCCCCATGACGCTGGACGACGCGGTGGTGCAGGGCAAGGTGAAGAAGGGCGACCTGGTCGCCTTCTGCGCCAGCGGCGGTGGCCTCGCCATGGCGTCCGCCCTCTACCGCTGGACGGCTTAGTCCCCCCCATACCCCGCCTCATTCAGACAGGAGTTCTTCGCATGTTCATCGGGGACTGGATGGGGCGGGGTGCCCTCTACTGGCCGGACGCGGTGGCCGTGGTGGACGTGGCCCGCGGGGCCGCGGGCCGCTTCACCTACCGGCGGATGAACGCGCGCGCCAACGCGCTCGCGGGCTGGCTGCGGGACGTGGCGGGCGTGCAGCGCGGCGACCGGGTGGCCATCGTCGCGCACAACGGCGTGGAGTACCTGGACACGCTGTTCGCGTGCGGGAAGCTGGGCGCCATCTTCGTGCCCTACAACTGGCGGCTGCACGCGGCGGAGCTGACGGAGGGCGTGCGCGCCATCCGCCCGCGCGTGCTGCTGTTCGGGGACGACTTCAAGGACGCGGTGGCCCAGGTGCGCGAGCACGTGGGTGACGGGCTGCGCCTGGTGTCGCTGGAGGCGCAGGGCTTGCCCGGCGCGGATCCGTTCGAGGCGGCCGTGGCGTACGCGCCCGCGGCTCCCGTGACGAACGGCGCGGTGAGCGAGGAGGACATTCTCTGCCTGCTCTTCACCGGCGGCACCACCGGTCGCTCGAAGGGCGCGAGGATTTCGTACCGCATGGTGGCGTGGAACACGCTCAACACGCTGGTGCATGAAATCCGTCAGGGCGACGTGACGGTGACGCACACGCCGCTGTTCCACACGGGCGGGCTGCTCGTCTACACGCTGCCCCTGCTCACCGTGGGCGGCACCGTGGTGCTGATGCGCCGGTGGGACCCGGAAGAGATGCTGGGCCTGGTGGCGAAGGAGAAGGTGACGCTCTTCTTCGCGGTGCCCACGCAGTACCAGCAGCTGATGGACTCGCCGCGCTGGAGGGGGACGGACTTCTCCTCCGTGCGCTTCGTCACCAGCGGCGGTGCGCCGCTGCCGGTGCCGCTGCTCCAGGCGTGGCAGGCGGTGCACCCGGTGCCCTTCAAGCAGGGCTTCGGCATGACGGAGTTCGGCCCGGGCATCTTCAGCATGGGGCCGGAGTTCGCGGTGTCCAAGGCGGGCTCCATTGGCCGGCCCAACTACTTCATCGACGCGAAGCTGGTGGACGACGCCGGCCACGCGGTGCCGGTGGGCGGGGTGGGGGAGCTGGTGCTGAAGGGGCCCTCCATGTGCTCCGGCTACTTCGAGGACGACGCCGCCACGAAGGAGGCCATCAGCGCGGACGGCTGGTTCCACACCGGGGACCTGGCGCGCGTGGACGCGGAGGGCTTCTTCACCATCGCGGGCCGCAAGAAGGACATGTTCATCTCCGGCGGAGAGAACGTGTACCCGCTGGAGCTGGAGTCCGTCCTCTACGAGCACCCCGCCGTGCAGCAGTGCGCGGTGGTGGGCGTGCCGGACGCGAAGTGGGGCGAGTGTGGCCGCGCCTACGTGGTGCTCAAGCCCGGGGCCGAGGCCTCGGCGGAGGCGCTGCTGGAGCACCTCAAGGGCCGGGTGGCGCGCTTCAAGGTCCCCAAGCGGGTGGAGCTGGTGAAGTCCCTGCCGGTGTCTCCGGCCGGAAAGATTCTCAAGCGCGAGCTGCGCGAGGCGGCCATCGCCGCTGACGCGCGGGCCGCTTCGTGACGCACGGATTTTCCTCTTTCACGCAACGCAACCAGGAGCGCGCACATGGCTGATACATCCAGGAAGGTCGAGATCCGGGACATCCCCACGCAGCGGCTCCGGGTGCGCGCGCGGCTCGTGGGCGAGGAGGGCTTTCCCGTCATCTTCGTGCACGGCAACTGTTCCTCGTCCGCGTTCTTCGAGTCGCTGATGAAGACGCTGCCCGAGGGCTTCCGGGGCATCGCGCCGGACATGCGCGGCTACGGGCACACGGAGGCGAAGACCATCGACGCGACGCGCGGCATGCGCGACTTCGCGGATGACCTGGTGTCGCTGATGGACACGCTGTCGCTGAAGCGCGCGGTGTTCGTGGCGCACTCGGCGGGCGCGGGCATGGTGATGCAGCTGTCCATCGACCACCCGGAGCGCGTGGCCGGCCTGGTGGTGGAGGCGCCGCTGTCTCCCTACGGCTTCGGTGGCACGAAGGACGCGGACGGCACGCCGTGCTGGGTGGACTTCGCGGGCTCTGGCGGCGGCACGGCCAACCCGGACTTCGTGCAGCGGCTGAAGACGAAGGACCGCTCCACGGAGTCGCAGACGTCGCCGCGCAACGTGATGAACGGCTGCTACGTGAAGCCGCCGTTCCGCCACCCGGACGAGGAGATGCTCCTGGACTCCGTGCTGGACACGCACGTGTCGGACGAGCTGTACCCGGGCAACTTCGCGAAGTCGCCGAACTGGCCGGGCGTGGCGCCGGGCACCACGGGCATGAACAACGCCATGGCGCCGGCCTACTATAACACCTCCTCCTTCGCGGCGCTGACGAAGGGGCCGGACGTGCTGTGGATCCGCGGCGCGGACGACGCCATCGTCTCAGACACGTCCCTGTTCGACTTCGGCTTCCTGGGCAAGCTGGGCGCGGTGCCCGGCTGGCCCGGGGAGGAGAAGTACCCGCCGCAGCCCATGGTGTCGCAGATGCGCAAGGTGATGGAGCGCTACGCGGCCAACGGCGGCCGCTACCGCGAGGTCGTCCTCCAGGACACGGGCCACAGCCCGCACCTGGAGAAGACGAAGGAGTTCCACGACCTGCTCGTCCCGTTCCTGCAGGAGCACGCCCGCTAGTCATTCCTGACGCGCGGTGAGGCACGCGAGGCCTTCCGGGGAGACCCTGGGGGCCGTCGTGTGTCCCGTGTGTCCACTCTCAGTCGCAGTTCGCTGTCGCCGCACCCTTCACCCAACCGGAGGTCCGCATGCGAAGCACCTGGAGTTTGTCGCTCACGGCCGCATTGCTGATGGCAGGTTGCGGGGCCGAGCCGCCCGCGGAAGCACCCCAGGCGCAGGAGTCCGTCGGTACGGCCGAGGCGCCGCTGGACGCGGACCTGGCGCCGTACTTCGACGCCATCCCCACCTTCACGGGCAACTACCGGGTGGTGGGCACGTACACGCCGCCCTCGTGGTCGTGGGGGCAGATTGAGCTGTTGGAGGGCAAGCAGCGCTTCCGCACGGAGTACTACAACCCGCGCACGCTGAAGCTGCGGGACCAGGACACGTTCCAGTCCAGCGACTACCCGCTGAAGACGTACTTCGGTTCGCTGAACCAGCAGCTGGTGAACGCGTTCAACCTCTACTACGGGAACAGCTGTGCCACGACGACCGGGGCCACCTGCCCCACGCCCGGCCCCACGAAGCCGGAGGCGCGCTTCGTCCTCCTGCACAAGGGGCGGGCCACCGCGGCGCGCACCTGTAACGTCAACCTGACGCCGACGCTGCTGGTGCACGGCGCCATCCAGGACGCGAACGTCTGGCTGTTCCCCAACGGCAATAACGGTTCGGGCAACACCTACGGCGGCGCGGCGCAGCTGACGGGCATGGTGCAGGACCTGGAGTCGAAGAACCGCTGCGTGTACGCGGTGACGTTCGGCTCGTTCCACGGCGACAACTTCAACCACGCCATCCACGTGGCCAACGCGGTTCAGCGCATCAAGGCGCTGCACCCGGGCGTGGCGCGGGTGGACGTGGTGGCGTGGAGCAAGGGCGTGCTGGCGGTGGACCCCTGGATGGCGAACGCGGCCACGTGGGGCGGCTTCAGCACGACGCGCTTCTTCGAGCGGCTGGCGAAGGAGCAGGCGTCGCAGGTGCCGGCGTATGACGACTCGGTGCGCGTGTACGTGCCGTTGTCCGGACCGCACAAGGGCATTGACCTGAACTTCCGCCACCCCATCCACACGCTGACCATCGCGAGCACGGCCTCCAACGCGCCGGTGGGCCGTGGCCCGATGCCGTGGACGTACTTCTCCGCGTTCCAGTGCGTGACGTTCGGGTACGACGTGCCCTGGTTCAAGAACCCCTACGCGGAGAGCGTGTGCGCGGGTTCCGGCGGCGTGTGGACGGACTACTTCCGCCGCATCTACCTGTCGAACATCACGGGCCTGTCCAGCACGGGCACGCCGGTGTCCAGCAGCACGCTGCAGACGCTGAACACGAACCAGGGGCTGTCCGCGTCGTCGTTCAAGTTCGACGACTACAACATGAGCCTCTTCGGCGCGGTGAACGACAGCGGCAAGTACGTGACGGCGTACCCGGGCCAGCTGCAGGCGGCGTATGACCTGCGTGGCACGTACCCGATTCCGGACCGCAGCGCGTCCGCGTGGGACAACATCGATCCGGACGAGAACCGCTACTTCCCCTGGCTGGACACGAAGCTCATCTACAACCCGTACAACCCCTGGGTCGCCGCGGGCTACATGGCGTCCAGCGACCACCGCGTGTGCCGCACGACGGCGTTCGACCCGGTGGGCTCGCCGTGCTTCGCGTACCACGCGTACAACACGAACCAGAACCGTGAGGCGTACGACTCGCTGATGTACGGCAAGTACCGCATCATGGACGGCCTGGGCATCAACGCGGCCATGGAGATGGGCGGCAAGTTCATCACGCGCCTGGCGGAGCATGGCCTGGATTCGCGCCTGCCGTCGCTCTACGTGCTGTACGGCACGGCGGGCGGGGCGACCCCGTTCGAGACGGACGGCATGACGTCCACCACGTCCGCGCTGCGCAGCGACGGCGTGCTCTTCGAGGCGAGCATCGCGGCGATGACCCAGCTCACCCAGGGCTGGACGTCCACGAAGAAGGCCGCGGACGCGAAGCAGGAGGGCATGGCCTTTGACCACCTGAGCATGGGCATCACCCCGGCGGTGTGGAACAAGATCTCCCAGCACTTCGTTTCGCGGGATTGATGACGTAGGAACCGCCGGGCATGCCCATCGTCCACGACTGGCTGGCCCGGCGGGCTTCGCTCGCCCCGGAGCGCACGGCGCTCGTTGATTCGCTCCGGGGTGGGCGGCGCATCTCGTGGGCGGAGTGGAATGACTCCGCCCACCAGACCGCGCTGCTGCTGCGCGACCTGGGCGTGGGCGTGGGAGACCGCGTCTCCGTGCTCGCCTACAACGGCGTGGAGACGCTGGACCTCGTGTTCGCGTGCGCCAAGCTGGGCGCCGTGCTCCAGCCGCTCAACTGGCGCCTGGGCGTGGAGGAGCTCCACGGCCTGCTCTCCGATGCCGCCCCCTCCGTCGTCTGCTTCGGACCGGAGTTCCGCGCTCAAGTGGACGCCCTGCGCCCCCGGCTCCCGGCGCATTGGGTCTGCCTGACGGATCCGCTCTTTTCCTCCCGTGACGAACTGTCCGGCGCGCTGCCCTCCGTCGAACTGGAAGCGGATGCTCCCTGGGTGCTGTGCTCCACCGGCGGGAGCACCGGGCTGCCGAAGTCCGCCGTGCTCACGCATGGCTCGCTCACCGCCAATGCCGTGAACACCATCGTCAGCTGGGGCCTCACCCAGGACGACGTGGCGCTGCTCAACGCGCCCCTGTTCCACACCGGCGGCCTCAACGTCTTCACGCTGCCGCTGGTGTACGCGGGCGGTGCCTCCGTCGTGTGCCGTGCCTTCGACGTGGCGCAGTGCTTCGACCTCATCGACTCGGGCTCCGTGAACCTCGTGTTCGGCGTGCCCACCATGTTCATCGAGATGCAGCGGCATCCCCGCTTCGAGGCCATGGACTTCTCCCGCCTCAAGCTGCTCATCAGCGGCGGCGCTCCCTGTCCCGCCCCCGTCTTCGAGCGCTTCTTCGCCCGCGGCATCGCCTTCCGCACCGGCTACGGCCTCACCGAGGGCGGCCCCAACAACTTCTTCCTCCCTGACGCCGTCATGCGCTCCCACGCGGGCTTCGTCGGCGTGCCCCTCTTCCACGTCGAAGCGCGCATCGACGGTGAACTGCGCCCCGGTGACGTGGGCGAGCTGCTCCTTCGCGGCCCCCACCTGTGCGCCGGCTACTGGCGCCGCCCGGAGGAGACCGCCCGCGCCTTCGCGGACGGCTGGCTCCACACCGGCGACCTGGCCTCCCGCGATGCCGACGGTCTCTTCCGCATCGAGGGCCGCGCCAAGGACCTCATCATCTCCGGCGGCGAGAACATCCACCCCGCCGAGGTCGAGAGCGTCCTCGCCGGCCACCCCGACGTCGCCGAGGTCGCCGTCATCGGCGTCCCCGACCCGAAGTGGGGCGAAGTCCCCCGCGCCCTCGTCGTCCCCAGGCCCGGTGCGGCACCCGCCCTGGAGGCGCTGACGGCCTTCTGCTCGGGCCGGCTCGCCCGCTACAAGCTGCCCCGGACGCTGCGGCTGCTGGAGGCCCTGCCTCGCACCCCGGCGGGCAAGGTGGACCGGCGGGCGCTCACCCGGCTGCACGGCGAGCCCTGAATTTCCGTCCGTTGCGGCCGTCCCCCTGGAACCCCCCGGGATGTGCCGCCGGACCTCCGTTCGTAATATTTCGTCATGGGCCCGTAGCCCCCTGGAAATGTAGGGGTGGGAGGTTGCAGGTCGCGGCCCGGATGCGGTCCGCATCCTTCGCGGAGACCCGACCCATGGAGACGAACCCACGCCCCACGCCCTCCGAGGACGCCACCATCCAGGTGCTCCTCGTCGAGGACGATGAACGCCTGGCGCGGCTCACCGCCCGCTACCTCCAGGAGCACGGCATCATCGTCACCGTCTCCGCCTCCGGCACCGACGCGCTCCTCCAGACGTCCCGCCACACCTACGACGTCATCCTCCTGGACCTCATGCTCCCCGGCCGCGACGGCCTGGAGGTCTGCCGCGAGCTGCGCACCCGCACGGACGTCCCCATCATCATGCTCACCGCGCGCGGCGAGGAGGCCGACCGCGTCCTCGGCCTCGAGTCCGGCGCGGACGACTACCTGCCCAAGCCCTACTCGTCGCGCGAGCTGCTCGCCCGCATCCGCGCCCAGGTGCGCCGCGCTCGCGGCAAGGTGGGCCCCACCAGCCACCCCGTGCACGCGGGCCGCCTGGTGCTGGACCCGCGCAGCCTGAGCGCGTCCCTGGACGGCAAGCCGCTGTCCCTCACCACCTACGAGTTCAGCCTGCTGCGCGTGCTGGCCGAGCGCGCCGGCCGCGTCCTCAGCCGTGAGCAGCTGCTCGACCTGGTGAAGGGCAGCGCGGACGAGGTCTTCGACCGCTCCGTGGACGTGCACATCTTCCGCCTGCGCCAGAAGCTGGAGGTGGACCCCCGCAACCCGCGCCTGCTCAAGACGGTCCGCGGTGCCGGCTACATGCTGGCCACCGGGACCGAGGCGGAGCCGTGAAGTTCTTCCGCCTCCCCATGGGCCTGCTCCCCCGCATCTACCTGGTGGGGGTCATCCAGATCCTCCTCGTGGGCGTGTCGCTCATGCTCGCGCGCGACCTGTTGCGCAACGAGTCCTGGCGCAACCGCTTCGACGACGAGCTGTCCTACTTCGTCGACGAGTGGTCCGCCCTGCGCGACAACCCCGCGGAGCTCCAGGCGTCGCTCGAACGCGCCCAGCAGCGCATGGGCATGCGCGTCACCCTGCGCGCCGCGGATGGGACGCTGCTCGGCAACACGCGGCCAGAGCCCGCGCCCGCCCTCGGCCCCGAGGAGCTCTCCTCCGTCACCTCACGCGTCACCCGCAGCGGCCCTCGCGGACCCATCCCCGGGGTCGGTGGCGGCCCCGGCCGCATGCTGGTGGTGAGCCCCTACCCGGGCCCCATCCAGGTCTATGCCGCCGTGTCCCTGCCCCCGCCGCCCCCGCCGCCGGACGGTGACCGGCAGACGGCCATCATCGTGGGGCTCGTGCTGGCGTGTACCGCCATCACCTCCGTCGCCTTCGCGCGCACGCTCGCGGGCCCGCTGGAGAAGCTGGCGTCCGCGGCGCGCGCGTTTGGCGCCGGGCGGCTGGACGTGCGCGCGGGCCTGCGCCGCAAGGACGAGCTGGGCCTGGTGTCCGAGGCCTTCGACGAGATGGCCGGCCGCATCACCCAGCTCCTGCGCTCGCAGAAGGAGCTGCTCGCCAACGTGTCGCACGAGCTGCGCACGCCGCTGTCCCGCATCCGCGTGGCGCTGGACCTGGCCGCGGAGGGCGACGCGCAGACGGCGCGCGAGCTCTTGCCCGACATCACCGAGGACCTGTCGGAGCTGGAGCGCCTGGTGTCGGACGTGCTCACCACGTCCCGCCTGGAGCTGGTGACGGATGGCGCGAGCGGCGTGCCTCCCTTGCGCCTGGAGCGCGTGGACGCGAACGCGCTCCTGGACAAGGCCGCCGCCCGCTTCCACACCGCCCGGCCGAAGCACCGGCTGGAGGTCCAGGTGGACGGCACGCTGCCCGCGCTGGAGGCGGACCCCGTGCTGCTGCGGCGCGTGTTGGACAACCTGCTCGACAACGCGGGGAAGTACTCGGAGCCCGGCACCACCGTGAAGCTGCACGCCCGCGCGCAAGGGGACAGCCTCCAGGTGGACATCCAGGACCAGGGCATTGGCATCGAGTCAGAAGACCTGGCGCGCGTGGGCACGCCCTTCTTCCGCACCGACCGCAGCCGCGCCCGCACCACCGGCGGCGTGGGCCTGGGGCTGGCGCTGGTGCGCCGCATCCTGGAGGCGCACCACGGCCGCCTCACGCTGGAGAGCCAGCCGGGCCAGGGCACCACCGCGCGCGTCGTGCTCCCCGGAGTGGGAGCGGCGCAGACGCCGGACGGCCGCCTCGCCGTGGGTCATCTTTCGTAATAGAGACGAGATTCGCCGAAACATTTCAAAACGTAGATAAGGGGCATGAAGGCCTTGAGCGAGATTCCGCGGGAAGCGCCGGCCCTGGCGCCGGTGGAGCTGGATGAGGACGAGGGTCGCAAGCGTGGCGTTCCGCGCTGGGCCTGGGTCCTGGCGGTCCTGGTGGTGGCGGGCGCGGCGGTGTTCTGGCGCATGCGCGCCGGGAACCCGGCGGACGCCGTCACCTACGAGACGACCCCCGCCGAGGCCCGGAAGCTCACGGCCAAGGTGACGGCCACCGGCACCGTGGCGGCGCTGGTGACGGTGCAGGTCGGCAGTCAGGTCTCCGGCCGCATCCAGGAGCTGATGGTCGACTACAACTCCCAGGTGAAGAAGGGGCAGGTCATCGCCCGCATCGACCCGCAGCTGGTGCAGGCGGCGCTGGACCGGGCGAAGGCGAACATGACGGCCTCGCGCGCGAACCTCCAGAAGGCGCGCGTCAACGCGGACGTGGCGAAGAAGCAGGCCGTGCGCTCGCGCGAGCTGCGCGCCCAGCAGTTCATCTCCCAGTCCGAGCTGGAGACGGCGGAGTCCGCCGCCGCCAACGGGCAGGCGGAGGTGACGGCCGCGGAGGGCTCGGTGGCCCAGGCGCAGGCCGCGCTCAACGAGGCGGAGGTGAACCTCAAGTACACGACCATCGTGTCGCCCACGGACGGCATCGTCATCTCGCGCAGCGTGGACGTGGGCCAGACGGTGGCCGCGTCCCTCCAGGCGCCCGTGCTCTTCACCATCGCGGAGGACCTGCGCAAGATGCAGGTCAACACCAGCATCGCGGAAGCGGACGTGGGCAAGCTGCAGCCCGGCCAGAAGGCCACCTTCACCGTGGACGCCTTCCCGGGGGAGACCTTCGAGGGCGTCATCCGGCAGATCCGCAACGAGGCCATCACCGTGCAGAACGTGGTGACCTACCTGGCCGTCATCGACGTGCCGAACCCGGACCTGAAGCTCAAGCCGGGCATGACGGCCAACGTGACCATCGTCACGCAGCAGAAGGACCAGGCCCTCTCCGTGCCCAACACGGCCTTGCGCTACCGCCCGGCGCCGCCGCCGGACGCGGCCGCGCGGGCTCCGGCACCGCAGGCCCCGGCCGGCATGCGCACCGTCTATGTGCTGCGCCGCCAGCCGGAGCAGAAGCCGCAGCCCGTCGCCGTGCACGTGCGCACCGGCATGACGGACGGCACGTTCACGGAGGTGGTGGAGGGGGAATTGAAGGCCGGCGACCGCGTCATCACCGCGGCGAACTCTCCCGCGGGCTCCACGCCCTCCGCGGCTCCGTCAGGCGGCGCGAGCCCCCTCGGTGGCGGGGGCGGCGGCCGGGGCATGCGCCGCGGCTTCTAGGCGCGCGCGGCCGTTCCAATCACAGTCATCTCCACAGGCATCGCGGGCAGGGGAAGGGACAGAGGCAGACCGATGGACGCGGACACGAAGCGGGCACCCCCCGTCATCCAGCTCAACAAAGTGGCGAAGGTGTACAAGTCCGGCGACGTGGAGGTGCGGGCCCTGCGCGGCGTGGACTTCACGGTGGAACCGGGGGAGTTCGTCTCCATCATGGGCTCCTCCGGTTCGGGCAAGTCCACGCTGATGAACATCCTGGGCTGCCTGGACCGCCCCACCTCCGGTGAGTACCTGCTCAACGGCCGCGAGGTGGCCCGCCTGGACCGCGACGGCCTGGCCCGCGTGCGCAACCGCACCCTGGGCTTCGTCTTCCAGAGCTTCAACCTGCTGGCGCGCACCACCGCGCTGGAGAACGTGGAGCTGCCCATGCTCTACGCGGGCGTGCCATCCAAGGAGCGCCGCGCCAGGGCGAAGGAAGCGCTGGAGCGCGTGGGGCTGGGGGCCCGGTTGGACCACCACCCGAAGCAGCTCTCCGGCGGTCAGCAGCAGCGCGTGGCCATCGCGCGGGCGCTGGTGGGGCGGCCTCGCGTCATCCTCGCGGACGAGCCCACGGGCAACCTGGACTCGCGCACCACGGTGGAGGTGATGGCGCTGTTCCAGCAGCTGCAGAAGGAGGGCATGACGCTGGTGCTGGTGACGCACGAGCCGGACGTGGCCGAGTACACCCAGCGCATCGTGGTGGTGAAGGACGGGCGCATCGTGAACGACAGACGCCAGACGCCGAACCCGGCGGTGGTGCCCGCCGAGGAGGTGGGGACATGAACATCCTGGAGACGCTCGTCCTGGCGCTGCGGGCGCTGTTGCGCTCGAAGACGCGCTCGGTGCTCACCGCGCTGGGCATCATCATCGGCGTGGGTGCGGTCATCGCCATGGTGGCCATTGGCGACGGCGCGAAGGCCAGCGTGCAGAAGGTCTTCGACTCCATGGGCACCAACCTGCTCATCATCCTGCCGGGCTCGTCCAAGTCCGGTGGCGCGAGAGGCGGCTTCGGCAGCCAGCCCACCATCACCTGGGACGACCTGGAGGCCGTGCGCACGCAGTTGTCCACCGTGCGCGGCGCGGCGCCGGAGATGCGCTCCAACGCGCAGGTGTTCAGCGAGGACCAGAACTGGAACACCAGCATCATCGGCACCACGACGGACTACTTCACCGTGCGCAGCTGGACCCTGGCGAAGGGCGCGCACTTCACGGACGCGGACAACGAGGCGGGCGCGAAGGTGGCGGTGCTGGGCCAGACGGTGGTGGACAACCTCTACGGCAAGGGCTTCAACCCCGTGGGGCAGGTCATCCGCATCAACAAGACGCCCTTCACCGTGATGGGCGTGACGGCGCCCAAGGGCCAGTCGCCCGTGGGCCAGGACTTCGACAACACGGTGTTCGTCCCGGCCGTCACGTTCAAGCGGCAGGTGCAGGCGCAGAGCCTGGGCGCGTACATCACCGGCGCGGTGTTCGTGCAGGCGGCCAGCGCGGACCTCACGGCCAGGGCCCAGGCGGACGTGACGAACCTGCTGCGCGAGCGTCACCGGCTGGGCGAGGACGACGCCAACGACTTCGACGTGCGCAACCTGGCGGAGGTGGCCAGCGGCCAGCAGCAGAGCACGGAGACGCTGAGCCTGCTGCTCGCGGCCATCGCGGCGGTGTCGCTGGTGGTGGGCGGCATCGGCATCATGAACATCATGCTGGTGAGCGTCACTGAGCGGACGCGCGAGATTGGCGTGCGCGTGGCGGTGGGCGCCCGGCCGCGCGACATCCTGGCGCAGTTCCTCATCGAGGCGCTGACGCTGGCGGTGCTGGGCGGCATCATCGGCGCGGCCGTGGGCCTGGGCGTGGCGAAGCTGCTCGCCGCGCAGTTCGGCTGGCCCATGCTGGTCCGTCCTGACGTCGCGCTGCTGGCCATCGTGTTCAGCGGCCTGGTCGGGGTCGTCTTCGGGCTGTACCCGGCGCGCAAGGCGAGCCTGTTGGATCCCATCGATGCACTGAGGTACGAGTGATGCGCGCGCTTCCGTTGACGCTTTCGTTGTGTGTCCTGCCCGTGGTCGCGGGGGCCCAGACGCCCCAGGCCCCGGCTCCGGCGACGCCCGTGACGCCCCCGGCCGTGCAGCAGTCCCTGTCGATGTCCGCCGCCGCCGAGGGGCGCGTCATCACCCTGGCGGACGCGGAGGCCGCGGCGCGCCAGTACCAGCCGTCGCTGCGCTCGGCGCAGGCGAGCACCGACGCGGCGTACGCCCGGGTGGATCAGTCCTTCTCCAGCTTCCTGCCGCAGGTGAGCGCCAACGCGGGCTACACGCTGGGCACCAGCAACCGGGCCGTCATCCAGAACGTGCCGGGCAGCGACACCGGCGTGGTGTCCAACTCCACGCGGCGCTTCAGCGGCAGCATCTCCGCCAACCAGCTCATCTACGACTTCGGCAAGACGTCCGGCCGCTACAACGCGTCGAAGGAGTCGGCGGGCGCGCAGGAGAAC
Organism: Corallococcus sp. CA049B; assembly: GCF_003611685.1. Lineage (NCBI taxonomy): Bacteria > Pseudomonadati > Myxococcota > Myxococcia > Myxococcales > Myxococcaceae > Corallococcus > Corallococcus sp. CA049B. The sequence goes on from NZ_RAWC01000122.1 coordinate 19,622, forward strand.
TCGCAGCAGCAGGTGCTCCAGGACGCGCTGCGCAACGTGCGCGCGGCGTACTTCAACGTCCTCACGCAGAAGGCCCTCCTGGGCGTGGCGCGCGAGACGCTCCAGAGCGAGGAGGCCCGGCTCAACCAGGTGAACGCGTCCGTGCAGGTGGGCTCGCGGCCGGAGATTGATTTGCTCCAGCAGCGCACCGCGAAGGCCAACGCGCAGGTGGCGCTCATCCGCGCGCAGAACGCGTACGCCACCGCGAAGGCGCAGCTCAACCAGACCATGGGCGTGGAGACGGCCACCGACTACACCGTGCAGGACGTGACGGTGGCGGCCATCGCGGGCGAGGACGAGGTGCTGGACGCGCTGGTGAAGCGCGCGCTGGAGGCCCGCCCTGACGTCGCCGCGCGCGAGCGGCAGATTTCCGCGCAGGAGTCGCAGGTGAAGGTGACCAAGGCCGGCCACCTGCCCTCCTTGAGCGCCTCGGGCAACCTGTCCGACGTGGGGGCGAACCCGTTCAACGACGCCACGCTGAGCGCGCAGGGCGGCATCCAGCTGAGCTGGGCGCTGTTCCAGGGCGGGCTCGTCAACGCGCAGACGCGCGAGGCCAACGCCAACCTGCGCGACCTCCAGGCGCAGAAGGACGCGCTCCGGCAGCAGGTGCGGCTGCAGGTGGAGCAGGCCCGGCTCAACGTGGTGGCCACGCGCGAGGCGCTCACCGCCGCGGACGAGGCCCAGGTGAACGCGCGCGAGCGGCTGCGGCTGGCCGAAGGGCGCTACCGCGCGGGCGTGGGCAACATCATCGAGGTGAGCGACGCGCAGGTGGCCTTCACCAACGCCGCCGCCCAGCAGGTGCAGGCGACGTACGACCTGGCCACCTCCCGCGCGGAGCTGGCGCGCGCCCTGGGCACGGTGGAGTTGACCACCCTGGCCTCGGGGTAGTGACAGCGGTGTCTCTGGACGGCACTGAAACATGAGCCAACCCTGAAGGGTGGCAGTGGCGGCAGGACGCTCGAACACCGTAGGAAACGGCGGGTCCAACGTCGTGGGTTACCTCCGGTCAAGCCTGGAAACACGCGGTGCCGCACCCACCGGAGGCTGTTTCCAGAGGGCGCTCCGTCTCAAAAGAGCCATGGGTGTCGGGGTTGCCCGGACTCCGAAAGTCCACCTCCCGCGCAGCGACCCTATGGGTGAACAATGGGAGGCTGACCCGGCAAGTTCTGTCTGTCTGCCTCTATACGTCCTATGCCGTCGGCCAAACGTTTCGGGTCGGCAAGCAAAGGCATGGACAAGAAACTCGCAACCACCATCGGCGCATCCGCACGGGTCGCCCGGGGCCGCATGGAGCTTACGCAGGCCGACGTGGCCGAGCGAATCGACGTGGCCACGGAAGTGTACGGCCGCCTGGAGCGCGGCGGCATGCTCCCCAGCGTCCAGACCCTGCTGAAGCTGTGCCACGAGCTGCACGTCTCCGCGGACGAGCTGCTGGGGCTCGCGGCGCAGGGCGCTCCGCCGTCGCGCGCCAGCGAGGCCCCGCCGCCCACGCCGGAGCGTCCGGAAGTGCGCCGGCTGTTGCGCAGCGTGCGTCAGCTGGACCCCGCCCAGGTGAAGCTGCTGGGCCTGGTGGCCAACGCGCTGACGCGGCGGTAGCCACCCCCATTCCCGCTTTCAGAGGTTCGACAGGACGCGATCCAGGTCCGCGGGCCGCACCGGCTTGGTGAGGTGCACGTCGAACCCGGCCTTCAGGGCCTGCTGGTAGGCCTCCGGGTCGCCGTAGCCACTGAGCGCCACCAGCCGCAGCCCCTGCCCCACGCGCGCGCGCAGCGTCCGGGCCACCTGGTAGCCGTCCAGCCCCGGCAGACCAATGTCCACCAGCGCCAGGTCCGGCGCGTGCTCCAGGGCCAACGCCACGCCCTGCAAGCCGTCCTGGGCCACCGCCACCTGGTGACCCCACAGCTCCAGCAGGTCGCGCATGGACTGGCGCGCGTCCGAGTTGTCCTCCACCAGGAGGATGCGCCGCGCGCGCCGCGCGTCCACGAGGTTCGTCCCGGTCGTCCGGGGGACGCGGTCTTCGGCGAGCAGCGGCAGCCGCACCACGAACTCGCTGCCCTGGCCCGGGCCGCCGCTGGTGGCCTCCACGGTGCCGCCGTGCATCCGCACCAGCGTGCGCACCAGGGTGAGGCCAATGCCCAGGCCCCCGCGCGAGCGCTCCAGGGACGTGTCCGCCTGGGCGAACAGCTCGAACATGGCGGGCAGCTTCTCCGGCGGGATGCCGATGCCGGTGTCCTTCACCCGCAGCACCGCGTGCGCGTTGCCGTCCACGCCCTCCTGGAACAGCTCCACGGTGACGCTGCCCTCGTCCGTGTACTTGGCCGCGTTGTCCACCAGGTTGGTGAAGACCTGCTCCAGGCGCGTGGCGTCACCCTCCAGCCACAGCGGCGCGCGGGGCAGGTGGACCTCCAGCTTCAGGCCTCGGGACTCCACGCGGGGGCGCAGGATGGCGAGCAGCTGCTGGAAGGTCGCCGTGAGGCTCACCGGCTCCTTGCGCAGCTCCACCTTGCCCCGGGTGATGCGGCTGACGTCCAGGAGGTCATCCACCAGCCGCGCCAGGTGGTGCGTCTGGCGCTGGATGATGCCGTGCATCCGCGCTTCCTTGGTGTCCGAGGGCGCCTTGCGCTCCAGGATGCCAATGGCCGTCATGATGGCGGCCAGCGGGTTTCGCAGCTCGTGGGCCAGCATGGCCAGGAACTCGTCCTTGCGCCGGTCCATCTCGATGAGCTGATCCGTGCGCAGCCGGGCCTGCTGCTCCGCGTGGCGCAGGCGCAAGAGCGAGCGCACCGTGGCGATGAGCTCCGAGGGCTCGTAGGGCTGGGTGAGGTACGCGTCCGCGCCGCCCTCCAGGCCCTGCACCTTCTTGTCCGGCGTGACGAACGTCGCGGACGTGTGCATCACCGCGATGGCGGCCGTGGCAGCGTTGGACCTCAGCCGCGCGCAGACCTCATAGCCGCTGATGTCCGGCAGCTTCACGTCCAGCACGATGACGTCCGGGCGGTGCTCCTCCGCCATGAGGAGCGCCGCCATGCCGGTGGCCGCCTCCAGCACGTGGTAGCCGGACATCTCCAGGATGCGGTTGACCAGGTAGCGGTTGGCCTCGTCGTCGTTGACGTTGAGGACCGTCGCCAGACGCGCCTCCTCAGCCACGGGGGTTCACCTCGCGCAGGTCCCGGTTCCCCAATCCCGCCTTGGACAGCGCGTCGCGGATGCGGGTGATGGCCACTTCGCGGCTGAGCGTGTGCTTGGCCAGGATGGCGGATGTCTCGCGCGCCAGCCGCTGGCGCTCCGGCTCCTGCAGCTGGTGGGAGGTGTGCAGGATGATGGGGATGTCGCGCGTGCGCGGGTCCGCCTTCAGCTCGTCCAGCACGTCGAAGGCGGTGATGTCCGGCAGCACGAAGTCCAGGAAGATGAGGTGGGGGGCGTGCTCGCGGGCGATGCGGACGCCCTCGCGGCCACTGGCCGCCTCCAGCAGCTGGAAGGACGTGTCCTTGAGCAGTTGCTTGAGCAGGTAGCGGTGCACGTCGTCGTCGTCGATGATGAGCACCCGCTCCACCGGCCCGATGCGCGCCATCGCCGTCAGCTTCTTCTGCAGGCGCTCCTCGTCCACGGGCTTGAGCCAGAACTCGTCCGCGCCCAGGGCGCGCGCCTTCTGCTCGCGGTCCGTCACGGTGACGACGAGGACGGGGATGTCGCGCGTCTGCTCCCCGTTCTTCATCTCCGCGAGGAAGCTCCAGCTCGTCTCGCCCTCCAGCATCACGTCCAGCACCATGGCCGCGGGGCGCACGCGCTGCATCACCTTGCGCGCCTCCTCCACGCTGCGCACGGGCAGCACCTGGAAGCCGGAGCGCGCCAGGTACTTCTCGTAGAGGAAGAGCGTCTGGCGGTCGTCCTCCAGCACCAGCACCGGGGCGCGCGAGGGGTCCAGCGTCGCGCTGCGCTGGGTGAGCCCCGTCATCTCCGACACCTCCGGGTGGACGCGCGGCAGGGTGATGACGAAGGTGGCGCCTTCCCCCAGCCGGCTCTGCACGGTGAGCGTGCCGCCCAGCAGCTCCGTCAGCTTGCGCGCCAGGGGCAGGCCCAGGCCGGTGCCCTTCACCTGCCGCTGCAGGTGGCTGTCCACCTGGATGAACTCCTCGAAGACGCGGTCGTGGTTCTCCGGCGCGATGCCGATGCCCGTGTCCTTCACGGTGAACACCACCGTGTCGAGCGGGCCCCGGGCCGCGGACACCGTGACGGCGCCGGACTCGGTGAACTTGAGCGCGTTGGAGACCAGGTTGCGCACCACCTGGCTGAGCTTGGCCTCGTCCGTCTCCAGCTCCAGGGACTCCGCCGGCTCCTCGAAGTTGAGCGCCACCGTCGAGTCCGGCGGCAACAGGGGCCGCGTCATGCCGCGCAGCGCGCTGATGAAGTCGGACGCGACGAAGCGGCTGTGGCGCAGCGTCGTCTTGCCGGACTCCACCTTGGACAGGTCCAGGAGGTCGTTGACCAGCTCGAAGAGGGACTCCGCCGAACCGCGGATGAACTGGACCTGCTTCTCCTGCTCCGGCGCGAGGCTGCCGTTGAGCGGGTTGAGCAGCACCTTGGACAGCCCGAGGATGGAGTGCAGCGGCGTGCGGAACTCGTGGCTCACGTTGGCCACCACGCGGCTCTTGATTTCAGACGCGCGCTGGAGGCTCTCCGCCTTCTCGTCCAGAGCGGCGTGCAGGCTGCGCACGCCCTTGTTGGACTCCTCCAGCTCGCGGTTGAGGCGGGCCAGCTCCTCCGCGCGGCGCTTGAGCTCGTGCTGCTGGCGCTCCGTCTCGCGGTGGAGCGCGGACAACTCTCCCAGCGTGGTGCTCACCTGGGTGAGCGCGGCGCCGTAGTCCTCCGGCACCAGGCTGCCCACCAGCGCGACGCCGCCTTCGTGTGGCCGGGCGCGGAAGGCGAACGTCGCGGGCTTGTGCTGGCTCTGGAGGATGAGCTCCCAGCCATCCACGGCCTCGTCGCGCGCCTGCACGAGCAGCTTCTCCACCTTGCTCTCACTGCCGTGGCTGGCCAGGCTCTTCAGCGTCTGGCCGGGCTTGACGCCCAGGATGCGCGCCGCTCGCTCGTCGCGCCAGACGACCGTGCCTTCCGCATCGCAGGCCAACGCCAGCTCGCGGCTGAGGGATTCGAAGATCCCGGAGGCGCGGTCGTCTTCCTTCATCATGAGTAGGTCTCCTCCCACGAATCGGGCGTTCGCGCGAGCAACGTCAGCGCTTCGGAATGTCCGTCCAAGGTCGCCTTCAAGGCGTCCAGGGTTTGAACAAGAGTCAGGGGGGAAAGGCCCCGCTGGGGCCAGAAGCCCGCGTACCACTGGAGATGGGCATCCCACAGGTCCGCACGACCCAGGGCGAGCGCATCCGAGAGATAGGACAGCTGGAGCCGCACCTCTTGTTCCAGGCGGGGGCGGCTTCCGGCGGGAAGCGGGCCCTCCGTTCGCCGGACGACCGCGCTGATGATGGCGGCGGCGTCCGACTCCACGGCGTGCGCGGGGCCTTCTTTGTAATGCAGGGCCTGGCGGGCGGACTGGACGTAGGTGTAGGGCAGGGAGTCCGGGCCGAAGCCCTGCGCCTGGAGCGCGCGGGTGAGCCCCTCGAAGTGCTGATCCAGGTGCAGCGAGCACATGCCCCGCGTGACGAGCAGGGTGCGCAGCCAGCGCGCGTAGTCCTCGAGGATGGCGGGGCGCGATGCGTCCAGCGCTTGCACGAGGTAGCGCACGTGGAAGACGGCGTCCTCGTCACCGAAGCGGCGGGCGCGCTGGAGGCCGTAGCGCGCGGCCCAGAACGGGTCTTCGTACAAAGCTTGAACAGAAGCGGACGCGATGGACGCGGTCCGCGCTTCCACCTGGAGGCTCACGTTCGGCATGGCGTCAGACCCCCAGGAGGCGGCAGGCGGAGGCGACCAGCTCGCGGACGCTCTTGCCGAGGAAGGACACGGCCAGCTCCTCTTCGAGAACGGGGCCCCAGTCGAAGGCGAGCCCGCCCACGGCGATGGGCAGGGACGGGGAGACGGCGCGCACCTTGCGCACGGCCTCGCGGACCTGGGGCATGTGGAAGGGCATGGAGACGGAGAGGGCCAACAGGTCGGGCGGGGACTCGCGCACCATGCGGGCCAGGTGATCCGCGGGCATGTTGGCGCCGAGGAAGCGCACGTCGAAGCCGGCCATCTCCAGGAAGTCGCTGGCCATGCGCGCGCCCACTTCGTGCAGCTCGCCCTCCACGCACGCCATCATCACGACCTTGCCGTTGGCCGGGTCGCGGGGCAGGTGGCGGTACAGGTGGGCCAGGACGTACTGGGAGATGGCGGTGGCCAGGTGCTCCTGGGCCACGGAGATGACGTTCTCCTGCCAGAGCCGGCCGATTTCGTACTGGGCCGCCTGGATGACCTCCAGGTGGAGCTCCTGGAGGGGCACGCCGCACAGCAGGCCCTCGTCCACGAGCAGGCGCAGGGCCTCCTGGCGGTTTCCGGAGAGCTGCGCGGCCAGATACCGCGCCCGCAGCGTGTCGATGGCAGGGGTCGTTTGAATCACGGGAGCGCGAGGCGGACGGGGCAGGGTAGAGGCGGTCCTGCTTTCGTTACACCCCGGAGCGTTCGCCCGCATCCGTAAGTGAACAATCCCCCGGTCCTGCGGATCGAACGGTTGCTTTCCTGCTTGCAGGTCAAGCGGACTCCCGGGTGGGGGAGCGGAAGCCGGGAGTTCCCGGCCCGGGG
>NZ_RAWC01000123.1:0-26344 GCF_003611685.1 Corallococcus sp. CA049B
CCGCCCTCACGACCCCACCCGTGCCTCCGCCGTCCCAGGAGCGGGCCCTGCGCGAGACCTGGCTGAAGGAGCGCCACGGGCTGCTGCTGGACATGATGCGCCGGCACGGCGTGGCCATGTGGGTCGTGGTCAACGAGGAGTTCCACGATGATCCGCTGACGGCCTGGGTCGCGCCGCCGATGCCGTACGCGGGCAACCGCGACGTGTTCGTCTTCGTGGACGCGGGCGACGCGGGGCTCCAGAAGGTCGCGTTGACGGGCTACGCCACGGAGGCGGTGACGCGCTTCTTCGAGTCGCCCTCGGTGGAGCGCAAGCAGGCGGAGGCGCTCGCGGACCTGGACGCGCGCTACCACCCGCGCACCATCGCGCTGGCCATGGACGGGCGGCGGGGCGTGACGCGCAGCCTGACGCACGACACCTACAAGTGGCTGGTGGAGGCGCTGGGCCCGACCGCGGAGGCGCGCTTCGTGAGCGCGGCGCCGCTCATCGAGGAGTACCTGGACACGCGGCTGCCCGGCGAGTTCACGCACTACCGCGACCTGGTGGTGCTGACGGAGTCGCTGGTGAAGCGGGCGCTCTCCAACGAGGTGGTGGTGCCCGGCAAGACGACGGTGGGGGACGTGCGCCGCTGGCTCTACGACGCGCTCTTCGAGGCGCGCGTGGGCACGTGGTTCCAGCCGGACCTGCGCGTGCAGCGGCAGGGCATGAAGGACGGCTTCTCCCGAGGCTTCCTGGCGGTGGCGGACGAGGCGGTGGTCATCCAGCGCGGCGACCTGCTGCACGTGGACTTCGGCGTCTCGGCGCTGGGGCTGAGCACGGACTGGCAGAAGATGGCGTACGTGCTGAAGGACGGCGAGCAGGACGCGCCGGAGGGGCTGAAGCGCGCGCTGGAGAACACGCGGACGCTGCAGGACGCGCTGATGCTGCGGGCGTCGCGGCCGGGGCGCTCGTCGGCGGACGTCTACGACGCGACGATGGCGGAGATGAAGGAGCGGGGCATCGAGGCCAAGGTCTACAGCCATCCGCTGGGCGCGCAGGGCCATGCGCTGGGCGCATCCATCGACTTCCGCGCGGCGACGCGCTCGGAGGCACCCCGGTTGTTGCGCAAGGGCTCGTACCTCGCCGTCGAGCTCAACACCGTCACACCCGTGCCCGAGTGGGGTGGGCAGAAGGTGGCGGTGATGCAGGAAGATCCGGCGTACCTGACGGACGAAGGCTGGCGGTTCTTCGTGCCGCGCCAGGACGCCTTCTATCTCATTCACTGACGACACGAAGGGAGCGGACGTGATGCGCGTGGGCAGACCATGGACGACGTTCAGTGGGGGGGCGTGCGCACTGCTCCTCCTGGGACTCACGGGGTGCAGCGCCGCCAGTGGGGACGAAGCCCCCGCGCGGCAGGAGAGCCCCCTGGCCGCGGAAGCGTCGCTCCGGCCGCCGCGCGCGGTGGACAGCCTGCTCAGCCTGTTCGACCAGACGGCCTCCGTGGTGGAGGGTGAAGTCACGGACGTGCGCAGCGAGTATTCGCCGCGCACGGGCCCGTGGACGGTGGTGACGCTGGGGAGCGTGCGGGCGCACCTGGGCGCGGCTCCGCGTGAGCTGCGCCTCAAGCAGGCTGGAGGAGTGCTGCCGGATGGACGGCAGCTCGTGGTGAGCCATGTGCCCCGCTTCGTCCGGGGCGCGCGCTACGTGGTCTTCCTGCGCAACACCGGGTGGAGCCTGTCGCCGGTGCTGGACGGGCACGCCTTCCGCGTGGAGTCGGTGGCGGGCCGCGAGGTGCTCGTGGGAGCAGAGGGCGGGCTCGTGGCGGGCCTGGGCTCGGCGGGGGTGCGGCAGACGGCGCCGGTGTTCGAGGCGGTGGACCTGACGGGCGTCCGTCCGGCGCTGCGCGCGGAGGCGCGGGGAGCTCCGGAGGGGATGGAGCGCGAGGCGTTCCTCTCGCTGCTCCAGAGCCACCTGCGCGCGCGCGGGCTCACGGTGACGGGGGCGTTCCGCGACGAGCCCGTCACCCCCGTGTCGTCGCTGTCCGTGCCGGTGACGCCCGCCGCGGGCGCGGCCGTGGTGCCGGGTGCCGTTCCCCTCCAGCCCGAGCGGGACGTCCCGCCCGGCCAGCCGTGATGAGGTCCGCCATGAAGACAACGACATTCGTGGGCGTCGTCGCGGCGCTGGTGCTGGGCGGCATGGAGGCGGGCGCCGCCGCCTGGGACACGTGCAACGGGACGCCGGTGAAGTGGTACAGCGGGCCGGTCGTGTACCGGAACCGGTGCAGCATCCCGGACTCCGGCAACGTCAACGCGGCGTACTGGAACGGCTTGAGGCAGTGGGACGACCTGTCCCACATCGTCGCGGGCTACAACGTGAACGCGGCGACGGACTGCTCGCTGGACCACAGCGACGGGCAGAACGAGATCGGCCTGTGTGACCGGGCGTCCATCGACGGGAACAACGGCGTGACGTACTCCGTCGTGGGGCTGTGCTTCATCGGGAGCAACGGCATCGACGAGGCGGACGTCTGCATCGCCAGCGACCTGGACTTCACGCCGCGCACCGGCAACGCGTTCGGCACGTCGGGCCGGAGCACGTTCGTGCACGAGGCGGGGCACTTCTTCGGCTTCAAGCACGAGGGCGGGCACAGCATCCTTCGCACCTCGCCGCCGCACCTGGTGACGGGCGGCTACGAGTCCTCCACGCTGTGGCCCACGAACGCGCAGGGCATGAACACGCTGTACGGCTATTCGGTGACGAAGCCGAACCTGCTGCCGTCCGCCATGGGCGTGGTGGGGGACGTGGCGCAGACGCTGGACCCGGCCGGGACGAAGTCGGTGTGCCGGGGCACGGCGCAGAGCGTGAAGTTCTACGTGGGCAACCTGGGCAACGCGGCTGTGTCGTCCTATTCGATGCGCGTGCGCCTGAGCCCCACGGCGCCGCCGAATGGCTACTACGAGTCCACCAACGTGGTGGGCACGTTCAACCACTCGCTGGGGGCGTTCTCGGAGGGCATCTACTCGCTGGGCTTCACGGTGCCGTCGTCGCTGCCCTACAACACGTACTACGTCTACCTGGACATGGATCCGGCGGGCGCGGTGGACGAGCTGCGGGAGAACGACAACACCACCGTCAGCGCCATGCGCCTGCGGGTGGGGTGCTGAGCATGCGGCACGGGGCCCTGATGGTGGCGCTGCTCCTGGCCGCCTGCGCGAAGCCGAGGGAGGAGCGGGCGGCGTCGCGTGAGGGCCTCACTGCGGCGGAGCTTCCCCAGCCACGCGGCGCGGCCACGGTGCGGATGGACCAGGGCACCTACTCGGCTCCGTCCGTGCGGTTCAGCGCCGACTTCCTGGGGGACCCGCCCATGCCCCTGATGCTGGTCGCGCTGAGCGCGCAATCAGACGACGGGGGCACCTGGCGCTTCCGCATGCCGGTGGATGAGCAGTTCGTGAAGTCGAAGCACGCCACCGCTCGGATCACCCCGCGGACGGCGTTGGGAGCGGGCCTGGCGGTGGTGGATTACCAGCTGGCCGGGGGGCCCTCGCTGTTGATGGACGAGGGCACCCTGGAGCTGACCGTCACCGGGAAGCAGGCAAAGGGTGAGGTCCGGATGAAGGACGGCCGCGTGCGCGCGACGTTCGAGGGGCCGCTCACCTTCGAATGCACGGTGCCGCCCGCGTGGCTGGGCGGAGCGAACGCGCCCGTTCCGTCCTCTCCCGGCGATGGGACAGTCCGGGTTCCCGATGAGGCTCTGTCCACGCCGCAATGCCGGGCCATGGCGGACGCCTTCCGCTGAGTCCGGGCCCCAAGGCCCGGATGCTCACACTCGCCTCTCGCCTGGCGCGCCGTCCAAACCTGTCCGACAGTCGGACAGGTTCGCGCGGCGCGCCTCCCGAAGGCGAGCCCCGGCGGGCGGGCTCACGGGAGGGGACCGCATCACTCCGCGTCGCGGCCACTCACGTCGGCCCACGCCAGCCCGAAGCGCGCCAGGTACTTCCGGAGGCGGTCCGCGTCGTTGACGCTCTTCTTCTGCGCACGCGACTGCGCGAACAACGCCCGGCCCGCGTCCGACAACGAGCGCGCGGAGCGGCACACCGTCACCACATCCGAGAGCTGCACGCGGTCGAACCGGTCCAGCTCCGCCGCGCGCGTGGCCCCCATCACCTCCACCAGCACGTCTTCGCTCGCTGACCCCGCCGCCGCGCCCGCGGGCCGCCACTGCGAACGCAGGCGGTCCAGCTCCTCGTCCACCACGTCGCGCGTCATCCGCCCGCCGGCCGCCAGCGTGGACATGCGCAGCACCGCCGCGTTGAGGTCCCGGAAGTTGCCGCTCCACCGGCCTTCAGGGGACGTGGCGAAGCGCAGGAAGTGCTCCTGGGCCTCCTTGCTCATCGTCACCCGCGTCCCCAGCGCCTGCGACGCCTGATCCAGTTCGAATTGCAGGTTGGGCGCGATGTCCTCCGGACGCTCGCGCAGCGCGGGCAACCGGAAGGTCCACAGGTTGATGCGCGCGAGCAGGTCCTCTCTGAACCGTCCCTGCGCCACGTCCAGTTGGAGGTCGCGGTTCGTCCCCGCGATGAGCTGGAAGTCGCTCTCCGCCTCCTTGTCCGAGCCCACCGGAAGGAAGCGCTTGTCCTCCAGGGCTCGCAGCAACATGGCCTGTTCGTCCGCGCCCAGCTCTCCAATCTCATCCAGGAACAGCACGCCGCCGTTCGCCTGCCGCATCAGTCCGGGCCTGTCTCCCACCGCGCCCGTGAACGCGCCCTTCACGTGGCCGAAGAGCGTGGACATGGCGCCGTCACCGCGCAGCGTGGCGCAGTTCAAGTCCACGAACGGCCCCGTCACCTGGTTGCGCGCCTTCTTCAGCGCGTAGATGCGCTTCGCGAGCTGTGACTTGCCCGCGCCCGTGGGCCCCGTCAGCAGCAGCGGCGCCCGGGACTGCACGGCCACCTGCTCAATCCGCTCGATGATCCGGTTGAAGGCGGCGTTGCGCGTGTCGATGCCGGACTTGAGGAAGGACAGGCCTTCGCGCTGCTGCTGCCGGAAGCGCGCCGCCAGCGTGTCGTAGTTCGACAGGTCCAGGTCGATGATGGCGTGCGTGCCCACCGCCCCGTGGTCCTTCCCCTTGCCCGGGGACGTCTGCACCAGCCGGCCCGGAATCAGCCGGCTCTCCACCAGGAGGAACATGCAGATCTGCGCGATGTGCGTGCCCGTGGTGATGTGCACCAGGTAGTCCTCTTCCTCCGGATGGAAGGAGCTCGCGCGCACGTGGTCCAGCAGCGCGCCGTACGTCTCCTCCAGGTTCCATGGATCCCGGATGGGCAGTGACGTGAGCCGCACCTCCGTCTCCGGAGACACCTGCGCGATGTCATCCCGGATGACCGCCGCCAGCGACGTCCCATGGGGCGGGTGCAGCAGCTCCAGCCGGTGCACCAGCAGGTCCTCCTGCTGACACAGCGACACCGTGGGCCGCCACCGCGTCCAGCGGTGCGCCCCCATCCCCGTGTCCAGCGTCGTCCCCAGCATCCCGATGACGACCGTCCGCCGCGCCTTCGCCTTTTGAGCCATCAGGATAGGTATTTATCCCATGGGATATGGATTTCCAGCCTGCCCCCAGTGTCTCCCTCGGGAGCGGCGTTGGCACGCCGGCTGCTCTAGCTCCCCCACGTGACCGGGACACAGAGCCCGGGTCGAACGACCGAAAGGTGCAGCGCCATGGACCGCATGAACGCGAACTACGAGGTGATGTCGGACGAAGCGGGCCGCCCCATCAAGACGTGGACGGTGGGGGTGCCGTTCGAGGACGAGGCGAAGAAGCAGCTTCGCAACCTCCGCGGCCTGCCCTTCATCCACAAGTGGGTCGCCGTGATGCCGGACGTGCACCGCGGTTACGGCGCGACGGTCGGGAGCGTGGTGCCCACGGTGGGCGCGGTGGTGCCGGCGGCGGTGGGCGTGGACATCGGATGCGGGATGATCGCCGTGCGCACGACGCTGCGCGCGGAGCAGCTGCCGGACTCGCTGCGCGGGGTCCGCTCGGCCATCGAGGCGGCGGTGCCGCACGGCCGTACGGACAACGGCGGCCGGAATGACCGCGGCGCGTGGAAGGACTCGCCCGCGACGCATACCTCCGCGTGGGCCCGCCTGGCGGAAGGGTACGCCCGCATCGTGGAGAAGCATCCGCGCATCGGCCGCGGGCCGGAGCTGGCGCACCTGGGAACGCTGGGAACGGGTAACCACTTCATCGAGCTGTGCGTCGATGAGTCGGACGGCGTGTGGCTGATGCTGCACTCGGGGTCGCGCGGCGTGGGGAACCGCATCGGAAGCCACTTCATCGAGCTGGCGAAGCAGGACATGGAGCGCTTCTTCATCCACCTGCCGGACGCGGACCTGGCGTACCTGCCGGAGGGGACGGAGCACTTCGAGGACTACGTCTTCGCGGTGAGCTGGGCGCAGGACTTCGCGGCGATGAACCGCGAGCTGATGCTGCACTCGGCGGTGCAGGCCCTGAAGGCGAGCGGTGAGCTGCCTGCGTTCGAGCTGTCCGAGTCCGCGGTGAACTGCCACCACAACTACATCTCGCGCGAGCACCACTTCGGAAAGAACTGCTTCGTGACCCGCAAGGGCGCGGTGCGGGCGCGCGAGGGCGATATGGGAATCATCCCCGGCAGCATGGGGGCCCGTTCCTACATCGTCCGCGGGAAGGGAAACGCGGATGCCTTCCACTCGTGCAGCCACGGCGCGGGCCGGGTGATGTCGCGCGAAGCGGCGAAGAAGCGCTTCACGCTGGAGGACCACGCGAAGGCGACCGCGGGCGTGGAGTGCCGCAAGGACGTGGACGTGATTGACGAGACGCCGGCCGCGTACAAGCCCATCGACGCCGTGATGGCCGCGCAGGCGGACCTGGTGGAGGTCGTCCACACGCTCAAGCAGGTGGTGTGCGTGAAGGGATAGCGCAAAGCAGTCCCACCCGCCGTCCTGCGGAGGTGCTCATGCCGGGATGAAGACACCGAGGCGCCCGTTCCCCCCAGGAGGTCCGCGAAAGCGGCCGTGAAGGGTGGGGGAGCGGGCGCCGCTATTTTTTGTAATCAGGGATGGGATGCTGCATCCGTCCGCGAGCGCGCAAAGGAGCACCACGCACATGGTTCGCATCGATGGTTCACAGGGGGAGGGGGGCGGCCAGGTGCTGCGCACCGCGCTGGCGCTGTCGCTGGTGACGGGCACGCCGTTCGAGATGGTCAACGTGCGCGCGGGCCGCGCCAAGCCGGGCCTGCTGCGCCAGCACCTCACCGCGCTCAAGGCCGCGGAGGCCGTGGGCGCCGCGGAGGTGACGGGCGCGGAGCTGGGCTCCAAGCAGCTGTCCTTCCATCCGCGCGCGCTGTCGGCGGGCAACTACCACTTCGCGGTGGGCACGGCGGGCAGCGCGACGCTGGTGCTCCAGACGGTGCTGCCCGCGCTGCTGCACGCGGAAGGGGCCTCCACGCTGATGCTGGAGGGCGGGACGCACAACCCGGCGGCGCCGCCGTTCGACTTCCTGGAGAAGGCGTATCTGCCGCTCCTGCGCCGCATGGGTCCGCGCGTGGACGTGACGCTGGAGCGGCCCGGCTACTATCCGGCGGGCGGCGGACGCTTCCGCGTGGACATCCATCCCGCGAAGCTCCAGCCGCTCCAGTTGCTGGAGCGAGGCCGGGTGCTGCGCACGGAGGCCGTGGCCCAGGTGGCGTCCATCCCCTTCGACGTGGCGAAGCGCGAGCTGGAGACCGTGGCCGCCGTGCTGAAGCTGCGGCCGGATCAGCAGCGGCCGGAGGAGCTCAAGCGCGCCTACGGTCCGGGCAACGTGCTGCGCGTCGAAGTGGAGAGCGAGCACGTGACGGAGGTCTTCACCGGCTTCGGCGAGCGCGGCAAGCGCGCGGAGACCGTGGCCGAGGAGGTCGCCTCGAAGGTGAAGCGCTACCTGGACGCGGGCGTGCCCGTGGGCGAACACCTGTGTGATCAGCTCCTCTTGCTGTGCGCCCTGGCGAAGGGTGGCCACTTCCGCACGGTGGCGCTGGACAGCCACTCGCTCACGCAGCGCGAGACGATGGCGCACTTCCTCGACGTGAAGGTGGACGTGCGGGAGCTGGAGCGCGACGTGCACGAGGTGACGGTGCGCGCCTGACGTGGGGGTGGGGCAGGGCGGTGCACCCTTGTCCGGCCGGACGCCCGGCGGTCGGACGAGGCACCCGCTCAGCAGGACTCAACCCATGACGTTACCTCGGAGCCTCCCTACGTTGTGACCCGTGGGGGAGGCTTGAGCGTGGCGGAAGTCCCTGAAGTCGAAATCATCGTCCGAGACCTGAAACAGGCCGTCGTGGGCCGGCGCTTCGTGGGCGCGGAGGTGCTGGTGCCCGCGGCGGTGCGCTTCGCCTCGCCGCCGGACTTCATCCAGAACCTCCAGGGCCGCAAGGTGCTCGCGGCCGAGCGGCGCGCGAAGTTCATGCTGCTCACGCTGGAGGACGGGCAGACGCTCGCGCTGCACTTCATGCTCTGGGGTGAGCTGCAGCTGCGGCCCGTGGGAAGCGAACGGCCTCCCGAGACGCTCGTGGTCCTCACGCTGGATGGCAACGAGGAGCTCCAGCTCACGGACACGCTGGGCTACGCGCGCGTGGCGCTGGGGCCCACGGCGCTGCTGGCCTCGCAGCTCAAGCTGGAGGAGCTGGGACCGGAGGCGCTCGATGAGACCTTCACCCCAGAGGTCCTGGCGACGCAGCTTCGCCGCAGGCGCAGTCCGCTCAAGACGGTGCTCCTGAACCAGCGCGTGCTCGCGGGGCTGGGCAACCGCGACGCGGACGAGAGCCTGTGGGTCGCGGGCATCGACCCCCGGCGGCTGGCGTCGTCCCTGTCTCCCGCTGAAATCGTCCGGCTGCACCAGGGCATCCGCGACGTGCTGGAAGAGGGCCTGCGGCTGCGCGGCACGCAGCGCGACCTGTTCGGCGTGCAGGGTCAGGCGAAGCACCGGCGCAACATCTTCGGCAAGACGGGCGCGCCCTGTCCCCGCTGCGCCACGCCCGTGTCTCACCTGCGCATCGGCGGCCGCAACACGCACTGGTGCTCGCACTGCCAGCCCGCGGACGGCGCCTCGACAGAGGTCCCGGCGCAGACGTCCCTGCTCTGAGCTGGTATGAACGGGCGCGTGTCCGACGTTCCCGTCCCCTCGACCCTGTCCCTCGATGACGCGCTCGCGCGCGCGAGCGAGGAGCTCCAGTTCCCCAGCTACTACCAGTCCAGCGTGCGCCCGCTCCTGCGCGACCCGGAAGGGCGCTGGCCCCACTGCTGCGGCGGAGGCTGTGAGCCGTGCGCCCAGACGCTCATCCGCGTCGCGATGCGCGCGCTCGAACTGATGGGCACGCCGCGCCAGAGTCCTCCGCCGGAGTTCTAGTCAGAACAGCCGCGTCCCCAGGCCCACGCGCCCCGTGAGCCCCAGCCGCGTGTGGCCCGCGCCCGCGCGCTCCTGGAACGTCTCCACGCCCACCTGTCCCGCCGCGAGCAGCGACAGGTTGCCGCCCAGGTACACCTCCACGCCCACGCCCCCCAGCGCCTGGAAGCGCCGCTGCTTGTCGCCCGTGAGCCCCAGGTCGATGGGCAGGTCCACCAGGCCCAGCACCGCCACGGTGTCCGCCACGCGGTAGCCCGCCACCAGCCCCGGCAGGATGCGCACCAGCACGCCGGAGAAGTTGTCGTCGTCCATGTACGTGGAGCCGGAGTTGAGCACCAGGCCCACGCCCAGCGTCGGCGCCAGGCCGAAAGCCCCGCTCCGCACCACCTCCCTGCGGCCCACGACCTCCAGCGACGCGCCCAGCTTGAACCAGTCGAAGCGCGCCCGCGCCTCCACCTCCAGCGCGCCCAGGCCCTGCCGGAACCCCAGGCCCACCTCCGGCGCGCCCGTGTAGCCATAGAGCGCCGTCGCCCCCGCGGGCAGCATCACCGGCGCCACCACGGAGCCCAGCGGGTCCTCCTGCGAGAAGGACACTTCGGCCTCCTGGGCGGAGGCGAGGGCGGGCACGGCGAGGAGGGCGAGCAGCGGTCCGAGGCGCGTCATGGCGCGCACCCTAGCTTGGCTTGCAGCCTGGCAAAAACCCAACGAACCCAGGGACTTGGGGGCGGGTTGTGCATTCTCGTGGGATCCCTGGAAGAATGTGAATCCATGGTTGCCTACCTGCACGCCGCACCGCCTCCTGAAACCTCCACGCCCGCGGGAGGTCGTGACGCACTCGACCTTCCGGGTGGGGCCGGGGGCTGGGTGCTGCTCGTGGGGGAGACGGCGCGGCCCACGGTGGCGGAGGCGCTCCTCCGCGAAGGCTTCGAGCCCGTGCACGTGGACGGGGCCCGCGCGGCGCTGGAGCGGCTGGGCGTGGAGGCGGGGGGGACGCTGCCGGACGCGGCGCCCACGGATTCGAAGGCGGACCTGCCCCGGCTGGTCATCATCGACGCGGACCTGCCGGACGGCGACGGCTTCAGCCTCTGCGGCGTGCTCCGCGCGGACCCGAAGTCCGCGGACCTGCCCGTGCTGCTGGTGGCGAGGTGCGCGGAGGAGTTCCACCGCGACCTCGCCGCGGGCGTGGGCGCGGACGAGTACCTGGTGGAGCCGGTGGACGCGCGCGACGTGGCGGTGCTCGCGCGGCTCAAGGCGGGACGGCGCGGCGAGGAGGACGTCTACGACGCGCACACCGCCACCGTGCCGCTCGTGGCGCTGATGCGCGCCCTCCTGTCCGGCGTGCGCTCGGGGCGGGTGGTGCTATCGGAGGACTCCGGTGCGCTCTTCTTCCGCCATGGCCTGATGGTGGACGCGGCCTTCCACGGCGAGCGCGGCATCCTCGCGTGCCGGCGTCTCTTGTGCTTCGGCGCGGGCGCGTACACGGTGACGTTCGGCCCGGAGCTGCAGCGGGGCAGCTTCTCCATGGACCGCGCGTTCCTGTGCGAGCAGGTGGTGCCCGGCCTGGAGCGCTTCGAACAGCTGCGCGTCAAGGGCCTGCCCCTGGCGGCGCGGCTCACGGTGGACTTCAACCGGCTCTCGCAGGAGCTGCCCTCGCTGCCGGAGGACGTGGAGCAGGTGGTGCGCCTGTTCGACGGGCGGCGCACCGTGCGCGCGATGCTGCTGGAGTGCCGCTTCCCGGAGGCCCTGGCCTACGAGGCGGCGACCCGCCTGTTCATGCTGGGCGTGCTGGTGCCCGCCATCCTGGTGGAGGAGCGCGAGCGCGCCCGGGAGTCCGCGGGGCCGCCCCGCCTCTTCGAGCCCGTCCTGGCTCCCGAATCCGGGCCGGAGTCCGGGCCGGACGCGTCGTGAGGGTTTGACTCGGGCGGCCTGCTCGGGGCACAAGGCCGGGAGCGCCACGGGCTGAACGCCCGTCCACCCCTCGCCGAAGCCTCCGCCATGTCCGGTCATAACCGCTGGTCGAAACTCAAACGCCGGAATGCCGTCCTGGGCGTGGCCAAGGGCAAGCTCTACTCCAAGGCCATCAAGGAGATGACCGTCGCCGCGCGCCTGGGCGGCGGTGACCCGTCCAGCAACGCCCGCCTGCGCGTGGCCGTGGCCCTGGCGCGCGAGTCGAACATCCCGCGCGACACCATCGAGCGCGCCATCAAGAAGGGCACGGGCGAGCTGGCCGGCGAGTCCTACGAAGAGGTGACGTACGAGGGCTACGGCCCCGGCGGCGTCGCGCTCATCATCGAGTGCCTCACCGACAACCGGAACCGCTCCGCCAGCGACGTGCGCAACCTCCTGAGCAACTACGGCGGGAACCTGGGCGCGGAGGGCGCCGTGGGCTGGATGTTCCACAGGAAGGGCGTCATCACCGTGAAGCCCGGCCCCACCGAGGACCAGGTGATGGAGCAGGCCCTGGACGCGGGCGCGGAGGACGTCGTGGACCAGGGGCCGGACGGCTTCGAGGTGCGCACCGCCCCCGCGGACCTGCACACCGTGGGCGCGAAGCTGGAGGCCGCGGGCCTGCCCCTGGGCGAACAGAAGTGGACCTTCGTGCCGCAGAACACCGTGAAGGTGGAAGGCGACAACGCGAAGCGCCTGTTGAAGCTGATGGACGCGCTCGACGACAACGACGACGTGCAGCACGTGCACGCCAACTTCGAAATCGACGAGTCCCTGATGGAGTCGCTGTCCACGTAAGGCCCCGGCAAGGGGCGCGTGGGAAAGGAACGGGCCGGTGCGGGTACTCGGCGTGGACCCTGGCAGCCGCTTCATGGGCTTCGGGGTGGTGGAGGAGAAGAAGGGCAAGCTCGTGCACCTGGGCCATGGCGTCATCAAGGTGGTGGAGTCCGCGCCCCTGGCTGAGCGCCTGAAGGACCTGCACGCCGCCCTGAGCGCCGCGCTCCAGCGCTACCAGCCGGAGGCCGTGGCAGTGGAAGGCCTCTTCACCTTCCGCAACGCCCGGAGCGCCCTGGTGCTGGGCCACGCGCGAGGTGTGGCGCTGCTCGCCGCGGCGCAGGCGGGCCTGCCCGTGCACGAGTACGCCCCCGCCAGCGTGAAGAAGTCCGTGGGCGCCAGCGGCGCGGGCGGCAAGGACGCCGTGGCGCGCATGGTGCGCACGCTGCTCGGCGTGGAGGAGGCGACGCTGGAGCGCGCGGATGCCAGTGACGCGCTCGCCGTCGCGCTGTGCCACCTGAACCAGTTCCGCGTGGGCATGCCCCGCGCCAGCGCTCCCGGAAACGGCAAGCGCAAGGGGGCCGCGTCGGTGCTCGCGGACCGCCTGTCGTCCGCCTACCAGCGCCCGGAGACCCGCCGATGATCGCCCGGCTGCGTGGCAACGTGTTGGAGAAGGGCCCTGATGACGCCGTCATCGACGTGCACGGCGTGGGCTACCGCGTGAACCTGTCCACCGTGTCGCTGGGCAAGCTGCCCGCGGACGGCCAGCCGGTGGACCTGCGCATCCGCACCGTGGTGCGCGAGGACGCCTTCGAGCTCTTCGGCTTCCTCTCCCCGGCGGAGGAGGAGCTCTTCCAGCTGCTCAACACCGTGTCCCGCGTCGGTCCGCGCATGGCCCTGGGCGTGATGTCCGGCATGGAGGTGGGTGAGCTCATCGCGGCGCTGTCGCGCGGTGAGACGGGCCGGCTCGCGAAGATCCACGGCGTGGGCAAGAAGACGGCGGAGCGGCTCGTCCTGGAGCTCAAGGAGAAGGTGCGCAACCTCCACTCGGAGGGCATCGCGAAGGGCACCACCCCGCGCGCGCCCGTCACCTCCGGCAACAAGGCGGACCTCGTCTCCGCGCTGCTCAACCTGGGCTACAAGCAGCCCCAGGCGGAGAAGGCCGCGGACGTCGTCATCGAGCGGCTGGGCCCGGACGCCACCTTCCAGGCGCTCTTCCGCGAAGCGCTCAAGGCCCTGCGCTCCACTCCGTGACTTCCAGACACCGCTTTCGCCCGACAGGGTGAGACGCGGTGCTTCAGGGAGCGGGAAATCCTCGGAAGAAGCGCGCAAGGCTTTTTCCTGTAGGAATCCGCTGTCGTCGCACGGCGGACGCTCCCGCCGTCCGCCTGCCATCATCTGGGGATCCACGCCGCTCACGGGCCGACACCCGTGAGCAATCCTGGCCGGCCCTGAGCTGGCCCATTCCGCTGCGAATATCAATTTCCAGCGCAGGTGCGGTGGTCCCAAAAGGGCCGCGTCGCGCCGAGGAGGCGTGTGTCATGGCGGCGTGGCGTGGTGTTCCGGTCGTCGTGCTGCTGCTCTCCGGCGTCTTCGGAGTGGCGTGTGGCGCGGCCGACGGCGAGGACGTGTCGGCGGTGGATGAAGTGTCGGCGGCGCTGGAGCCGGCGACCTCCGGAGGCCCGCAGCCGTGTGGTCCGTCGGCGCGGCCCGTGGGGGATGTCCGGCGCGGCGCGGAGGGCTCGGCGCCGGAGACGCTGGTGGAGGTGGGCGGGCAGGTCTTCTACGCCGCGAACGACGGCGTGTCCGGGCTCGAGCTGTGGGTGACGG
The DNA here is from genome assembly GCF_003611685.1 of Corallococcus sp. CA049B. Classification (NCBI taxonomy): domain Bacteria; kingdom Pseudomonadati; phylum Myxococcota; class Myxococcia; order Myxococcales; family Myxococcaceae; genus Corallococcus; species Corallococcus sp. CA049B. Next base: position 13,946 of record NZ_RAWC01000123.1, read on the forward strand.
ACGGGAGCGCCACGGAAGCGCGCCGGGTGAAGGACGTGCGGCCCGGGGCGTATGGCAGCACGCCGCGCTTCCTCACGCGGATGGGCGGGCGGCTGTTCTTCGTCGCGGACGACGGCGTGCACGGGCCGGAGCTGTGGGTGTCGGACGGCACGGCGAAGGGCACGGTGCTGGTGGCGGACATCCGGCCCGGGGCGCGGGGCAGCGTGCCGGACGGGCTGACGGTGGTGGGCAGCCGGCTGTACTTCACCGCGGATGACGGCGTGCGCGGCCGTGAGCTGTGGAGCACGGACGGCACGGCGAAGGGCACGCAGCTCACGCAGGAGTTCGCGCCCGGGCCGAACTCGCTCTTCCTGGACGACCTGACGGAGTGGAACGGGAGGCTGGCGCTGGTGGCGTACGGCGACGCGGTGACGCTGTGGGTGGTGGACGGGCGCTCCGGCGGCTCACGGGCGATCTTCCACGCCCCGGAGCAGTCCGTCGTCTTCGCGCTGACGCCCGCGGGGAAGGACCGCCTCTTCTTCCTCGTGGACGTGGGCTTCGGCGAGGCGGACCTCTGGGTGACGCGGGGCCAGCCCCTCCTCACCTTCCCGCTCAGGCACTTCGCGGGGGACTACCCGTCGGAGCTCACGCCGCTGGGCAACGCCGTGTACTTCATGGCCGGGGCGGAGGGCTTCTTCGGCGAGCCCGGGGACCAGGTCCACGGCGGTGAGCTGTGGAGGAGCGACGGCACGCTCCCGGGCACCCGCATGGTGAAGGACGTGCGGCCGGGGCCCCACGGCTCGCTGCCCTCCGGGCTGACGGTGCTGGACGGGCGGCTGTACTTCGCGGCGGATGACGGCGCGCACGGCCGCGAGCTGTGGAGCTCCAACGGCACGGCGCAGGGCACGGTCCTGGTGCAAGACGTGGAGCCGGGCCCCGCGGGCAGCACCCCCACGGCCTTCGCGGTGGTGGACGGGTGGCTCTTCTTCTCCGCGACGACGGCCGGCCGGGGCCGCGAGGGCTGGTACTCCAACGGCGAACCGGGCCGCGTGGATCCGATGCGCGACATCGCGCCCGCGGGGCTGGACGCGAACCCCCACGGGTTCGTGCGCGCGGGGGGCTCCGTCTTCTTCATCGCCACGGACCCGGCCCAGGGGGAGGAACCCTGGGCGCTGCCCTTCCTCCCCGCGGCCCGCTGCCCCCGCCTGGAGCCCTGAGGATTACGCCGCGCGCCGCACCGCGGGCGTGGGGTGCAGCCCGCCCGTGTTCGGCGCGGGCAGCACCACGGTGGGCCCCAGGCCCGGGGCCAGCAGGTGCGCGGTGAGCAGCGAGGACGGGTGGAAGTTCACGAACGACGCGTCATGCGCGGACGGGCCCGCGAAGAGCTTCTCCACCACCATGGACGCGTACTGCTCCAGCGAGTCCTCGCGCGTGTTGCCGTTGAGCACCACCTCCCAGCCCATCTGCTCCGCGAAGCGGCGCACGCCGGGGATGCGCGACAGGAGCGGCGTGTAGCTCTCCGTGCTCACGCCGTTCTCGCTCACCACGAACACTTCATTCGCGGTGGCCACCGCCAGGGACATGTTCCCCTGCGTGTGGCCGGGCGTGCTCAGCAGCGCCGCGCCCTGGCCCAGCCACGTGTCGCCGTCCAGCAGCACCACGCGCTCGTCCGGGATGTCCGCGCCGCCGGGCACGAACCACACGTGCTGCATGGGGTGCAGGTGCTTCACCATGGTCCACTCCGCGCGCTGCACCAGCAGCTTCGCCCGGGGGAAGACAGGCGGGGCGCCGTCACCGCCCAGCCAGCCGCGCAGGTCCTGGATGTGCAGGTGGTCGAAGGCCAGGTAGTCCACGTCCGACGGCGTCAGCCCCAGCTGCTCCAGGTAGCCCTGCACCGTGCCGTGGCGCGTGGACATCACCTTGTCGGAGAGGAACGCGCCGTAGCGCTCGCGCAGCGCGCGGTAGAAGGGCGCCGCGTGGCCCCGCTCGTAGTCGGTGGGGTTGAAGAGCAGCGTGCGCCGCTGGCCGGTGCCTGCTTCCGCGAACTGCACCACCTGCATGCGGTTGGTCATCATCACGTACGGCGCCGGTGACAGCGCCGCCCCGCTGAAGGCGAACAGCGTGGGATAGGGGAACGTGATGAGGTCGCAGGTGGCCACCGCCGCCACCGGCCCTTCCCGGACGAAGGCTTCGCGGGCCTCCTGCGCGGCGCGGCGCAGCTTCTGGAGACGGGGGCCGGGCGAACGCTCGGCGCGGGCCTCGGGCAGGAGGGGCAGGGGACGGAACGGGGCAGAAGCGGAAATCATGACGCGACTCCCTTCGGGCAGGGGGACGTGCCCCCTGGCTGGCCGGTCGGCGTGCCACTCCGAGTCTAGCGCCGCCAGAAGGGCAGCGACACGCGCCCCCTTCGCTGTATAGGGTCGGAATGGCGATGGCGAGGAAGTCCGACGACACCCTCTCGGGAGATGTTCAGCCGGAAGACATCCGGCTGGAGGCCTCCCTGCGCCCGCGCTCCTTCGACGAGTACGTGGGGCAGGGGGCGGTCGTCGAAAAGCTCAAGGTGTACGTGGCCGCGGCGAAGAGCCGGGGTGACGCGCTGGACCACTGTCTGTTCTCCGGCCCCCCCGGCCTGGGCAAGACGTCGCTCGCGCACATCATCGCGAACGAATTGGGCGTGGGCGTCCACGTCACCAGCGGCCCCGCGCTGGAGAAGAAGGGCGACCTGGCGGGTCTGCTCACCAACCTCAACGAGCGGGACATCCTCTTCATCGACGAGATCCACCGCCTCAACGCCGCCGTGGAGGAGTACCTCTACCCGGCGATGGAGGACTTCCGGCTGGACATCACCATCGACACCGGGCCCGCCGCCCGCGCGATGAAGATTGATCTGCCGCCCTTCACGCTGGTGGGCGCCACCACGCGCACGGGCCTGCTCACGTCCCCCCTGCGCGACCGCTTCCAGATTCAGGAGCGCCTGGAGTACTACGAGCCGAAGTTCCTGGAGCAGATTTTGGACCGCTCCGCGCGCATCCTCGGCGTGCCCATGGACCGCGCCGCCAGCCGCGAAATCTCCACCCGCTCGCGCGGCACGCCCCGCATCGCCAACCGGCTGTTGCGCCGCCTTCGCGACTTCGCCCAGGTGGAGGGCAACGGCCGCATCACCTACGACCTGGCGCACGACTCGCTGAGCCGCCTGGGCGTGGACGCCAGCGGCCTGGACGCGATGGACCGGAAGATCCTCCTGACCATCCTGGAGAAGTTCGGCGGCGGCCCGGTGGGCGTGGAGACCATCGCCGCGAGCGTGGGCGAGCAGCGCGACACCATCGAGGACGTCTACGAGCCCTTCCTGATGCAGGAGGGCTTCCTCATGCGCACGCCCCGGGGCCGCACCGCCACGCTGCGCACCTACCAGTACTTCAAGAAGACGCCGCCCCCCAGCTCCCCGCAAGGGGCGCTCTTCTAGCCCGCACCCCGTCCCGCCATGAGCCAAGCCTCCGCGCCCGCCGTGCCCACGGTCCTCCCCAGTCCCCGTGACTACTACGGCGACCTGATGCGCGCCTCGCAGGCCACGCGCGCGGGCTTCCTCGCCGAGCGCGAGCGCTGGCTCCGCGGCGTCCCGGTGGAGGGCCGCGAGGAGCTGCTCTTCGAGTTCGAGATGTGGCTGCGCGCCGTGGAGCGCTACCTGAACCTCCACAACTCCGTGCTGGACGCCCGCGCCCGGCCGCTGGTCACGCGCGACTTCCACGAGGAGCTGGTGGACGTGCGCGACGCCATGGAGCGCGCCGTGCGCGTCGCCCGGCACCTGCAGGACCCGGACAGCGACCCGAAGATGGTCTTCCGCAAGTACGTGGAGACCCAGCTCGCGGATGACCGCGTGCGCCGGCTCTTGATTGAAGAAGAGCTGGACCAGGAGACCCCGCCGGAGAGCCTCTTCGTCGTGCGCGAAGCGTTCGACGCGCTGAAGAACCTGCTCGACAACCTGCTCCAGTTGCCGCTCATCGGCCTGTCGCTGTTCCAGGACGTGGGCAAGCTGACGCTGCGGGAGATCGTCCTCAACCGCTACTTCCGCCCCTTCCGCCCGCTGGAGTTCCGCGTCGAGTACGACCGGCTGCGCTCCGTGCGCCTCCTGGACGTGCTGGGCTCGCTGCCCGCGGACACGCGGCCCCTCTTCACCACCGCGTTCCTGGGCCTCTTCCGCGTGCTGCACTACCTGACGCACGTGGATCCGGAATCGCAGCCGCCCGTGCCGCGCCGCGTGCGCGTGCTCCTGTCCCTGGTGCGCGGTGAGGTGTCCGCCGTCGCCAGCTACCTGCACACGGAGCTGTCCCCCAAGGCCGGCCCCAAGCACCTGCAGGCCGCCACGCTGCGCGCCGCGCGCGACCTGGCCCGCGAGACGGACCGCATCTCCCGCGAGGTGCTGGTGGACCTGGACCGCGACCCCGCCGCCCCCCTGCGCGCCGCGGAGGCCTTCACCACGTTGCTGCGCCAGCAGATCGTCGCGCTGGTGGACGCGCTGGCCCCCAACGGCTCGCTGGGGGACGAGGCCTTCGGTCACCTCACCAGCGCCCAGGACGCCGCGCTGCGCCTGCGCAAGGACCTGTGGGTCTACGCCCAGCTGTGCCGCGCCGCCGAGAGCCACCTGCGCTCGGAGGACGTGCCCGCCGCCGAGCGCGTGCTGGAGGCCCTCAGGTCGTTCCTCGACTACTTCCACGACGGCGGCTACCAGCTCCTGCGCTACGCGGACTACGACGCCTTCGACCGCTTCACCTCGCTGCTGGTGGAGCTGCCCTGGCCCCCGGAAGGCCCCGGCATCCGCAGCCGCCTGGCGGAGGACCTCCGGCGTTTCTCGCAGACGCTGGAGACCACCTTCCACGCCGTCAGCCGCCGCTCGCTCCTCCAGGGCCGCGGCTTCGACAGGCCGGACGCGGAAGCCCTGCGCGACCGCTTCCTGCCGCCTGCTCGCTGACCCACCCTCTCCGTCATGATTCTCGTCAAGCCCCGGACTCCCGGTATGTCCGGGATGTGCGTTTGCTTCCGGGCACTCGCCTGCGATAGAGACGCGCCGCTGTCACGTGGGTGACACGCACTCCCGGTTGGCGCGCAAACATCCGGGGGCCCCGGAGTTCGAAGGATGAATTCCGGACATCGCTGTCACGGTGGGAGGAGCAGTGGTGGGTTTCCCAAGAGGGGTGTCCGGACCCCGCCCCAGGCCATCCCCCGTCCCGCCGTCCAGCGCGCCAGCAGTTCCAGGGGGTTGGGAAAGGCGGGGCCACCCCCTCAGGCCATTCTCGTGTCACGGCCGCGTGGCATGTTGATTGCTCCTGTGTGCAGCGCGTCAGACCGCCGTGGAACGGCCTGACAGGGCCATACCCCGCGTATGTCAGTACGAAGCAGTCCCTAGAGGCGACACCGACATGCTCCAGTTCAACGACTTCCAGCGCACCCTCTCCCAGCCGGCCATCTGCCGCGGCGTGGGGCTCCACTCCGGGTTGCCCGTGACGCTGACCCTGAAGCCCGCGCCCGCGGGGCATGGCATCGTCTTCGTCCGCACGGACCTGGCGCGCCCGGTGAGCATCCCCGCGCTGGCGGAGTACGTGGTGGACACGTCGCTGGCCACCACCCTGGGCCGGGACGGCGTGAAGGTGGGCACGGTGGAGCACCTGATGTCCGCGCTGGCGGCGCTGGGCATCGACAACGTGCGCGCGGAGCTGGACGGGCCGGAGGTGCCCATCATGGACGGCAGCGCGGCGCCCTTCACGCACGCCATCATGGAGGCCGGTTCTCACGAGCTGGACGCGCCGCGCGAGTACCTGGTCATCAAGAAGAGCGTGGTGGTGCAGGACGGCGACAAGCAGGCCTCGCTCACCCCCGCCCGGCGCTTCCGCATCAGCTGCACCATCGACTTCGAGCACCCCGTCATCCAGGGCCAGTCCTTCGACGTGGACGTGAACGACCGGGGCTTCTCGCGTGAAATCTCGCGCGCCCGCACCTTCGGCTTCCTGCGCGACGTGGAGAAGCTCAAGACGCTGGGCCTGGCGCGCGGCGGCTCGCTGGAGAACGCGGTCGTCGTGGACGAGGCCGCCATCCTCAACCCGGACGGCCTGCGCTTCCCGGACGAGTTCGTGCGCCACAAGATTCTGGACGCCATTGGCGACGTGTCGCTGTTTGGCCGGCCTGTCATTGGCCACATGACGGCGTTCAAGACGGGCCACGCGCTCAATCACAAGCTCGTGCGCAAGGTGTTGGCGGACCCCTCCAGCTTCGACATCGTCACCGCGCGCCGCCGGGACGTGGAGGGGCGTGAGCCGGGCCGCGCGAGCCTCGCCGGCGCCTTGGAGTTGGAGCCCCTGGTCGCCTGAACGACAGACTGGCAATTCCTTGCCAGTCCCGGGGACCTCTATTAAGTCGGCGGGCTATGTCCATGCGCTCTACTCGCATCGCCCTGGCCGCTCTCCTCGCGGCATCCCTCACCGCCGGCTGCAACAAGGAGAAGGCGCCGGCCAATGCCCAGGCGCCCGCCGCGCAGGCCCAGGCCGCCAATGCCGCCGAGCCGGCGCCGGACACCGTGGTGGCCACCTTCGGCAACAACGAGAAGGTCACCTTCGGTGAGCTGAACGAGCGCATCAAGGAGCCGCTGGCGAACCTGGACAAGCAGAAGTTCCAGCTGCGCAAGCGCGGCCTGGAAGGGCTCGTCACGGAGCGCCTGGTGAAGGCCGAGGCGACCAAGCGCGGCATCACCGAGGACCAGCTGCTCAAGGCGGAGATCGACGACAAGATCCCCGCGCCTCCGGAAGAGAAGATCAAGGAGGTCTTCGAGGGCGCCAAGGGTCAGCTGCCCCCGGGCGCGACCTACGAGCAGATGAAGCCGCAGATCGTGGACTTCCTGTCCGGCCAGCAGAAGCAGGAGGCGGCCCAGAAGTTCTTCGACTCGCTCCGCGCGGGCGCCAACGTGAAGTATGAGCTGCCCGAGCCCCCGCGCCCGCCTGCGGAGCGCAAGCAGGTGGCCGCCACCGGCCCGTCCAAGGGGCCGGAGAGCGCGCCGGTCACCATCGTGGAGTTCAGCGACTTCCAGTGCCCGTTCTGCAGCCGCGCCATCGGCACGGTGGACGAGGTGACGAAGCTCTACGGCGACAAGGTGCGCCTGGTGTTCCGCCAGTTCCCGCTGGACTTCCACCAGCAGGCGCAGAAGGCCGCCGAGGCCTCGCTGTGCGCGAACGAGCAGGGCAAGTTCTGGGAGATGCACGACAAGCTCTTCGCCAACCAGAAGGCGCTGGGCGTGGATGACCTGAAGAAGTACGCGGGCGAGCTGAAGCTGGACACGGCCAAGTTCAACACCTGCCTCGACTCCGGCGCGACGGCCGCGCAGGTGAAGGCGGACATGGCGGACGGCTCCAAGGTGGGCGTCAGCGGCACGCCGGCGTTCTTCATCAACGGCATCATGCTGTCGGGCGCGCAGCCCCTGGACGAGTTCAAGAGCGTCATCGACGCGGAGCTGAAGGGCGCGAAGTAGTCCGGCCGTACCTGCAGGGAGGGATGCGGTGGCGTCCAAACCCAGGGCCACGCCCCGCGTGAGCGGTGAGGCGGCTTCGCTCGAACTGGAGCGGCCGCTCGCCGCTGTCGTCTCTCCCACCCGGCCCCTTTCGGCGCACTTCCTGGCGCCGGAGGGGCTGGTGCTCCTGCCGGAGTCCCACGGCACCGCCGGCTTCTTCGCCGGCAGCCTGGGCACGCTCTCGGTCGAGGAGGTCTTCGCCCAGATTCTCTCGGGCATCCGCACCGGCCAGCTCGTCGTGCAGCACGGCACCGTGCGCCGCACGGTGGCCTTCCGCGACGGGCAGGTGGTGTTCGCCACCTCCAGCGAGCGCTGGGAGCGCCTGGGCGCGGTGATGGTGCGGCTGGGGCTCTTGACGGAAGCGCGGCTCACCCAGGCCCTGGCGCAGGTGACGCCCGCGCGCCGCATCGGCCAGGTGCTCACGTCGCAGGGCATCGTCTCCGAGGCCAGCCTCTACAGCGCCATGACGTTCGTGGTGCGCGAGGTGGTGCTCAACCTCTTCGAGATGGTGGAGGGCAGCTTCCTCTTCCTGGAGGCAAAGGCCCCGGCCGTGGACGCGGTGAAGCTGCCGGAGCGCACGCGCGACCTGGTGCTCACCGGCATCAAGCGCGCGGAGGAGACGGGCCGCCTGCGCCGCCGCTTCCCGGACGACATGCGCGTGACGCCCGGCCCCCAGGGCGCGCTGCCCGGCGAGGAGGCCTTGTTCGCCAAGCTGGGCGAGGGCACGACGCTGGGCGTGCTCCGGGCCGCCTACGCGGGCAGCCAGTACGCCTTCTACAGCGGCGTGGAGGAGGCGGTGCGCGGCGGCCACCTGTCCGTCCAGGCCGCGGAGCCGGCTCCGTCCCCGGGCCCCGCGGTGGAGGGCATGGCCTGGGAGCTGCTGTCCGCGGAGGAGCGCTACAACCTCCTGCTGTCCCTGGTGCACCGCGCGCTGCGCGAGGCGGGCCGCGACGTGGACCTCTTGCGCGGCTTCGTGGAGTCGCCTCCGCCGGGCCTGGAGGAGGCCTACCACGGCGTCACGCTGGGGCCGGACGGGCGGGTGGACGTGGCCCGGCTGCGCGCCAACGTGTCCACCAGCGGCGGTGAGGCGGTGGGCCGGGCCATGGCGCTGGAGGCGCTGGACGCGTTCGTGTCCTACGCGCTGTTCTCCGCGCGCAACGTGCTGCCGGCGGACGTGGCCGAGCGGCTGGCCAACACCTACCGCACCCTCCAGGGCGGCCTGTCGTAGGGCCGGGCCCGGACGCGAAGTTTCCACCGTCTGACAGCGCACACCGCCCCTGTGTGCCCCTGGCGGGCCCGGAGGTGGGTGTCCACGTTCCTCCCCACGGCTGGCGGCTGGCGGGGGACGAGCGACATGGGCGCGATGCGGATGTTGGGTTGGGGTGTGCTTCTGCTGAGCACTGCGTGTGGCGCGTCCCGGACGGCGGTGACGAAGGCGGAGCCCGGCACGGGCGGCTCCGGCTCGGCGTCGGACGAGTCCGCCGTCGCGTCCACCACGCGGCGCTACGTGGACGAGGACCTGGGCTTCGAAATCATCCGGCCCACGGCGGAGTGGCAGCTGGATGAGACGAACGAGCGCACCCCGGAGGGGCTGGCGATTCCCGTCATCCTGCGCCACCGCGTGACGGGCGCGCAGGTGGTGCTGCAGGTGGCGCCCGGCGTGGCCACGCCCGTGCAGTTCGCGGAGCGGCTGACGCAGGGGCTGCGCCAGCAGCCGGGCTTCACCACCACGGATCCGCAGCCCATCGCGCTGTCGGACAACGCGGTGGGGTTCGACTTCCAGGTAGGGGAGGGCGTGCGCGGCAAGGTGGCCGTGCGCGAGGGCAACTCCGGCCGCGTGCTGATGATGCTGGCCACCTGGCCCACGGAGGCCACCGCCGGCATCACGGAGAGCGTGGACGCCCTGATGGCGGGCGTCCGTCCGCTCCCGGAGCCGAGCGTGGCCGTGCGGGCAACTCGCGCGCCTGAAAAGGAGCCCGGCGACCCGCGCTAGCTTGGCGCGAGCAACCGGGCCCGCAAGGCCCCACGCGGCGGTCCGCGCGGGGCCCGGAGGTTCCAACGGGGACTACGCGCGGGCCGGCTTGCCCTTGCCGGCCTTCGGGGCCTTGGCGGTCTTCGGAGCCTTCGCGGGGGCCTCTGCCTTGGTCGGCTCCGGCTGCGAGGCAAGCTCCGCGGCCTTGCGGCGCACCAGCTCCACCAGGGTGCGCGCGCCCACGCCCGTGCCGCCCTTGTTGAGGTAGCCGCGCTCCTTGGGGCTGTTGGACGGACCGGCGATATCCAGGTGCACCCAGGGCGTGTCGCCCACGAACTCCTTGAGGAAGAGGGCCGCGTTGATGGCGCCGCCCCAGCGCTCGCCGGAGTTCTTCATGTCCGCCACCTCGGAGCGCAGCGCGTCCTTCTGCAGGTCGCTGACGGGCAGGCGCCACATCTCCTCGCCCGCGGCGCGCGCGGCGGTGAGCACGCTGTTCACCGCGTCGTCGTCGTCGCCGAAGGCACCCACGATGTAGCTGCCCAGCGCCACCATGCACGCGCCCGTGAGCGTCGCCAGGTCGATGATGGCGGACGGCTCGTGCTCGCCGGCCCAGGTGAGCATGTCACCCAGGACGAGGCGGCCCTCCGCGTCCGTGTTGGTGATCTCCACCGTCTTGCCGGAGCGCGCGGTGAGGATGTCACCGGGCTTGTACGCCGTACCGGACGGCATGTTCTCGCACGCGCCGATGAAGGCGTGCACGGGGAAGGGCGGCTTCACCACGGAGCCGATGACCTTCATCGCGGCCAGCACCGCGGCGGACCCGGCCATGTCCGTCTTCATCTCCACCATGCCCTCGGTGGGCTTGAGCGACAGGCCGCCCGAGTCGAACGTGATGGCCTTGCCCACCAGCGCCAGCGGGGCGCGCTTCGCGTCCTTCGCGTTCTTCGGCGTGTAGACCAGGTGGATGAGCCGCGGCTCCTGCACGCTGCCGGCGGTGACGCCCAGGAACATGCCCATGTTCAGGCGTTCAATCTCCTTGCGCCCGCCAATCTCCGCCGTGAGCCCGCCCTCCCTGGCGGCCTGCTGCGCGGCCTGCGCCAGCTTCGTGGGCGTCACCACGTTGGGGGGCTCGTTGACCAGGTCGCGCGCCCAGTTGACGGCCTCCGCCAGCTTCAGGCCCAGGTGGAGCGCGTCGTCCAGCGCGCGCGACTTCTCCGTGCCCTCCGGCAGCGACAGCGTGGCGCTCTTCAGCTTGGGGCTGCCCTTGTCCTCGCGCGCGGAGGACTTGTACTTGTCGAAGCGGTAGACGCCCAGCTCCAGGCCCTCCACCACCGCGCGCACGGCCAGCGCCGCGTCGTCCGTGGCGGGCACGCGGAAGCCGATGGCGGTCGCCTTCAGCCGCTGCGCCGTCTTCGCCGCGCGGCCCGCGGCCAGCCGCAGCACCTCCGGCTGGAAGCGCGCGCGGTTGCCCAGGCCCAGGAGCAGGACGCGGTCCGCGCCCAGCTTCCCCAGGGTGTGCACCAGGAAGGACTGGTCCACCTTGCCCTTGAAGCCCTCCTGGGTGGCGGCGGCGCGCAGCTTGCCGTCCAGCGCGGCATCCGCGGCCTTCAGCGGCGCGGGGGCGGAATCACCCAGCTCGCCCTCGAAGAGGGGGATGACGAGCAGCTCACCGCTCACCGGCGCGGCTTCACCGGAGACGAGACTGAATTGCATGGCGACTTGGACTCCTGGACAGAGGGAGGGGGTGATCCGAGGGGCGCGACTGTAGACGCGCCGCGTGTTGCTCGCAAAGCGCTGGTTGCCACTCGGGCATTGCAATGCCCCGGCGCGCTGGATAGCTGTGCACCCCCAATGCCCACCCTGTTGCTGCATCTGACGGCCATCGAACGGTTGGCCGCCCATCCGGACGGCCTCCCCGCCGACTGGGTGCGCGCCTTGTCCGAGGACCTGCCGTACGCGCGCTTCGGCGCGGCGCTGCCGGACCTGCCGCTGTGCGCCGGCGTGCGCGGGGGCCTGGGCGTGATGATGCAGCCGGAGGCCGGCTGGCCCCCCTTCGCGCGGCTGTACCACGAGCGCGCCCCGGTGGGCCTGGGGCTGAAGATGGCGGAGCTCGTCGCCTCCGGCGCCCTGGTGGGCACGGAGGCGGGCCTGGCCATCCTCGCGGGGTATTTCATGCACCTGAGCCTGGACCGGCGCCTCCACCCGCTGGTGGACCAGCTGGTGCTGCGCCACCGCCGCAAGGGCGAGCGGGCCTGGGACGCGCGGCGTCAGGTGGAGTGGGCCCAGACGCTCTTCTTCCTGCGCCAGCAGGACGGCACGGATGGCGTGGGCACCGCCCGCATCCGGGAGAAGTTCCAGGTGGTGAAGAGCTCCGGCATCCCGCTGCGAGGCATTGGCCGGGGCATCTATGAGCTGGTGCGCCTGGCGTCGCAGGACCGCGTGGGACAGGCCCCCACCAAGGCGGAGCTGGATGGCTGGGTGCGCGGGCTCTACGTCTCCGGGCTCTTCCTCTCCAGTCCGCTCGGCCGCATGCGGGCCCTCCCGGCGTACTCGCAGCTCTCCTTCCAGGAGCTGTATCGCAATGATCACTTTGACTTCGCGGTGGAGCTGGACGCCGCGCTGGAAGTGACGCGCGGGCTGATTCGCAGACTTCACGGCTACATGGCGCGCGGCACCTACACGCCGCGCACGCGCGCGCGCTTCCTGGAGGAGTTTCCAGAGGGCACGCTGGGCGCCACCGCCGCGTAGTGAACGGATCCACACGGCCCGCGTCCCGGTGCCGTGTTCGCGTGCAGGGCATCCAACCGATCGAGCAGGTTGCCCTCGGGGATGTGGCGCTATCCGAAGCGGGGAGTGCCTCCTATCCTCGATAGGGAATGACGGTCTTCCTCCTCATGGC
>NZ_RAWC01000124.1:0-26343 GCF_003611685.1 Corallococcus sp. CA049B
CGGTGGAGGTGGGGGGCGAGGAGCGCGCGGTGGTCGTGCAGGAAATCGACGTGCGGCGGCTGGGCGGACTGCGTGAGCAGCTGGCGGCGGCGGACGCGGCGGTGGGCACCATCCGTCAGAGGCTGGCGGAGTCGCACGAGGTGCAGGCGCACGCGGTGGTGCTGATCGAGCCGGGAAGTCTGCCGAAGACGTCCAGTGGCAAGGTGCAGCGGCACGCGTGCCGCGCGGCCTTCGTCGCGGGGACGTTGCAGGAGGTGACGGCATGGCGGGCGGAGCCGCTGGAGCTCCGGAACTCGTCGTCTGAATTCGAGGCCCCCCTCCCCGCTGCTCCCGTGATTGCCTCGGTTGAGGCTGGACCGAGGGCGGAAGTGGACCTGCCCGCGAACGCGGACGAGGCAGCACTGGTCGCTTGGCTGCGCGACGTCGTGGCCCGGCACGTGCGCATGCTCCGTGAGGACATCGACGTTGATGCTCCGGTGACTCGCTACGGACTGGACTCGCTGGGCGCGGTGGAACTGGCGCATGAAGTGAGCACAGGCACCGGGCTGACGGTGCCCATGGAGTGGTTGCTCCAGGGCCCGAGCATCACGTCCCTTGCACGGCAGCTGAACTCGGTCCGGACGGCGGAGGCTTCCCCCGCGGCGAGCCCGCTGCGCCGCCGGGACGTGAAGGGCGACCGGGCGGCGTCCTTCGCGCAGGCGCGGCTGTGGTTCCTGGACCGGTACGCACCGGGCGACGTGACCTACAACCTGCCCGCGGCCGTGCGACTGGAAGGCGAGCTGGACGTGGCAGCGCTGGAGAACAGCCTCCGGGTGCTCGCCGCGCGCCATGACGCGCTGAGGACTTCCTTCCGGGAACAGGATGGAAGGCCGCTGCAGGTCATCGCGAGCATCGCATCCTTGCCGCTGGCTCGCGTGTCACTGGAGTCCCTGCCCGCCGAAACCCGCGAGGCCGAAGCCTCCCGGTGGGCCCATGAGGAGGCCCGCCGTCCGTTCGTCCTGACGCAAGGGCCGCTCGTGCGCGCCACGCTGCTGACGCTGGACGCGCGCACGCACGTGCTGGTGCTCGTCATGCACCACGCCGTGTCGGACGGCACGTCCATGGTCGTGCTGGTGCGCGAGTTGTCCGCTGTCTACGCGGCGCTGCGCGAAGGCGGCCCGTCGCCGCTGCGCGCGCTGAAGGTGGCCTACGCCGACTACGCGGAGTGGCAGCGGGAGTGGCTGGACGGAGCCGCGCTGGCTTCACACCTGGACTACTGGCGCGAGCAGCTCTCGGGCGCACCCCGCCTGCTGGAGATCGCGACAGACCGGCCGCGTCCCGCCGAGCGTGGGACGCAGGGGGCCCGCGTGCCGGTGGTGCTCGACTCGCGGCTCGCCGAAGCGGTGCGCAAGCTGGCGGTGCAAGAGGGCGCCACCCCCTTCATGGTCCTGCTCGCGGCCTTCCAGGCGGTGCTCGCGCGCCGCTCGGGACAGGACGACGTCAGCGTGGGCACGGCCATCGCGGGCCGCGACCGCGCGGAGCTGCAGGGCCTGGTGGGCTTCTTCGTCAACACGCTGGTGATGCGCACGCGGCTGTCCGGCGCGCCCACCTTCCGTGAGCTGCTGGGCCGCGTGCGCGCGACGGCGATGGGCGCATACGCGCACCAGGACGTTCCCTTCGAGAAGCTGGTGGAAGCGCTCCAGCCCACGCGCGAGCGCGGGCACACACCCCTCTTCCAGGTGATGTTCATCCTCCAGGGCGCGCAGGTGGGCGCCCCCATGCTGCCGGGCCTCCAGTCGCGCTTGCTGGACGTGCATTCGGGCACGGCGATGTTCGACCTGACGCTCTCGCTCTCCGAATCAGCGCGGGGCTTCGAGGGCTGGCTGGCGTACGCCACCGGCCTCTTCGACGCGGACACCGTGGCCCGCATTGCGGGCCACCTGCGCGTGCTGCTGGAGGCCGCCGTCACGGATCCTTCGCGCCAGGTGGATGCGCTGCCGTGGCTGGAAGCCGACGAGTCGGAGCACCTCCTCGCGCTGTCGCGCGGACCCGACATCGAGTTCCCCTCGGACACCACCGTCTCCTCACGCTTCGCGGCGCAGGTGGCCCGCACGCCGGATGCCGTGGCGCTCGTCGCCGGGGAGGGCCGGCTGACGTACCGGGAGCTGCGTGCTCGGGCCCGGGCCGTGGCGCACACGCTGCGGCAGCGGGGCGTGGGGCCGGAGTCGGTGGTGGGCCTGTGCGTGGACCGCTCGGTGGAGCTGGCGGTGGGGATGCTCGGCATCCTGGAGGTGGGGGCGGCCTACCTGCCGTTGGATCCGGCGTACCCGACGCAGCGGCTCGCGGCGATGTGGGAGGACTCGGGGGCGAAGGTCCTCGTGGGGCCTCGTCGCCTGGAGGACGTGCTCGCGGTGCCGGCCGAGCGCCGGCTCTTCCTCGATGACGTGGCCCCTTCGGTGGGAGCGGACTTCGTGCGGTCCGCGAGTGACGCGCGGACGCTCGCGTACGTGCTCTACACGTCGGGTTCGACGGGGCGGCCCAAGGGCGTGGGCGTGCCGCACCGGACGGTGATGAACTTCTTCCGCGCGATGGATGCGCACGTCTCGCCGTGCCCGGGCACGTGGCTGGCGATGACGAGCATCTCCTTCGACATCTCCGTGCTGG
This sequence comes from Corallococcus sp. CA049B, assembly GCF_003611685.1. Lineage (NCBI taxonomy): Bacteria > Pseudomonadati > Myxococcota > Myxococcia > Myxococcales > Myxococcaceae > Corallococcus > Corallococcus sp. CA049B. The sequence goes on from NZ_RAWC01000124.1 coordinate 2,644, forward strand.
AGTTGCTCTGGGCCTGGACGCGCGGCTTCCAGGTGGTGCTCGCGCCCACGGGCCTGGAGCCCGCCGCGTTCGCGGACCTGCTGGAGCGCCACGCCGTCACCCACTTCCAGTGCACGCCGTCGTACGCGGGTGCGCTCGTGGAGGAACCCCGTGCGTTGCAGGCGCTGGGCGGGCTGCGGCAGCTGCTCGTGGGCGGCGAAGCGCTTCCGGGGAGCCTCGCCTCGAAGCTGCGGGAGCACGTCCCTGCCCTGCTCAACATGTACGGCCCCACGGAGACGACGGTGTGGTCGTCCATGCATCGCGTGGAGACGGACACGGCCGGAACGGTGCCGCTGGGACGGCCGCTGGCGAACACGGGGCTGCACGTCCTGGATGACCGGCTGAGGCCGGTGCCGGTCGGTGTCCCCGGTGAGCTGTTCATCGGCGGTGAAGGCGTGGTGCGCGGCTACCTGCGCCGGCCGGACCTGACGGCCGAGCGCTTCGTGCCGGACGCGCTCCGCGACGCGCCGGGCACGCGGATGTACCGCACGGGCGACCGGGTGCGCTGGCTCGCGGACGGGACGTTGGAGTTCCTGGGCCGCATGGATCACCAGGTGAAGCTGCGTGGCTTCCGCATCGAGCCGGGCGAAATCGAAGCCGCGCTCCGCACGCACCCCGAGGTCCGCGAGGCCGTGGTCGACGTGCGTGAACAGCGCCTCGTGGCCTACGTCGTCCCGGCCACCGTGGATGCCGGAGTCCTGCGTGAACATCTGCGCTCCCGCCTCCCGGAGTACATGGTGCCCTCGGCCGTCGTCGGCCTGGACGCCCTGCCCCTCACGCCCAACGGCAAGGTGGACCGCGGCGCCCTGCCCGCCCCCACGGCGCCTGCCGCCGCCGAGGACACGGGCCCGCTGACGCCGCTCCAGGAGGAGCTGGCCGCGCTGTTCCAGGACGTGCTGCACGTGGAGCGCGTGGGCGCGCACGATGACTTCTTCGCGCTCGGTGGGCATTCGCTGCTGGCCACCCAGCTCGTCACCCGCGTGGGCGCCCGGTTCGGCGTGGACCTGCCCGTGCGAGCGGTCTTCGACGCGCCCACCGTGGTACGGCTCGCGGAGCGCATCGAAGCGCTTCCGGCCCGATACCCCGCCGCCCCCATCCCCCAGGTGTCCCGAGACGAGGCGCTGCCGCTGTCCTTCGCGCAGCAGCGCATGTGGTTCCTGCAACAACTGGAGCCCGGTCAGGCCCTCTACAACATCCCCCTGGCCCTGCGGCTCTCCGGTCCTCTCGACGTGGAGGTGCTGCGCCGCACGTTCGCGGAGCTCGTCCGCCGGCACGAACCGCTGCGCACCACGTTCGAGGAGCACGAGGGTCAGCCGCTCCAGCGCATCCACGCACCGCCCTTCGACGGGTTCCTGCCGGTGGAGCCCCTCCACGAAGGCGCCGGGCGCGACGCCATCCTGCAACAGCACATGCGTCTGGACGCGACCCGGCCGTTCGATCTGCGCACCGGTCCACTGCTGCGCACGCGGCTGCTCCGGCTGTCCCCGGACGAACACGTGCTGCTGCTGTGCATGCACCACATCGTCACGGATGGCTGGTCCATGGGCGTGCTCGTGCACGAGGTGGGCAGCCTCTATCCGGCGCTCGCGGCGGGACGTCCGTCGCCGCTTCCGAAGCTGGAGGTGCAGGCCGCGGACATCGCCGCATGGCAGCGCGAGCAGGAGGACTCCGAGACGGCCCGGGCCCGACTGGACGCGCTCACGGAGTCCCTGAAGGACGTGCCCGTGCTCACCCTGCCCGCCGAGCAGGGACAGCCCGGGACCCGGTCAACGCGTGGGGGCAGCCATGTCTTCACGCTGCCCGCGTCCCTGGTGCGCTCGCTGGAACAGGTGGGCCGCGACCGGGACGCCACGCTGTTCATGGTGCTGATGGCCGGGTATCAGGCCGTGCTGTCGCGCTACTCCGGGCAGGACGACTTCGCGGTGGGCACGCCGGTGGCCCACCGCAACCGGCCGGAGCTGGAGCCGCTCATCGGCGTGTTCCTCAACACGCTGGTGCTGCGCGCCAACCTGGACGGAGCCCCCCGCTTCACCGAACTCCTGGACCGAGTGCGCGAGTCCTCCCTGGCCGCGTACGCGCACCAGGACGTGCCCTACGAACGGCTCGTGGAGGCCGTGGCCCAGGCGCGCGGCGGTGACCGCGCCTCATTGTTCCAGGTGATGTTCGTGCTGCAGAACGCGCCGCTGCCCACGCCGGCCCTGCCCGGCGTCCGCGTGGAGCGGCTGCACACCTCGACGGAGACCGCGCGCTTCGACCTGCACCTCTCACTCACCGCGAGCGACGGCGGCCTGGAGGGCACGCTCGAATACAGCCGGGACCTCTTCTCCGAGGACGCGGCGGCGCGCTTCGCCACCCACTTCCAGGTGCTGCTGGAGGCCGTGGCCCGCGATGCGGCGACGCCCGTGCTCCTGCTGCCCCTGATGGGAGACGCGGAGCAGCGGCTGCTGGTGGATTGGAATGCCACTGAGCGCGACTACCCGCTGGAGGGCACGCTGCACGGGCTGGTGGAAGCGCAGGTGGCGCGGACTCCAGAGGCCCTCGCGGTGGACTTCGAGGGCGCGCGGCTGACGTACCGCGAGCTGGACGGCCGGGCCAATCAGCTCGCGCGTGCGCTGCGGGCGCACGGCGTGGGGCCGGAAGTGCGCGTGGGTGTCTGCGCGGAGCGGTCGCTGGAGCTGGTGATCGCGCTGCTGGGCGTGCTCAAGGCGGGCGGCGCGTACGTGCCCATCGATCCCTCCGCGCCGCCGGAGCGGCGGACGTACCAGGTGGAGGACTCGGCGGTCGCGGTGGTGCTGACACAGCAGCACCTGCGGTCGTTGCTCCCGGTCGGGAGCACGCCGGTGCTCTGCCTGGATGCGGACTGGCCCCAGGTCGCGAGCCTGTCGCCGGAGCCCGTGGAGTCGGGCGTGGGCGCCGAGCACCTGGCCTACGTCATCTACACGTCGGGCAGCACGGGGCGTCCGAAGGGCGCGATGAACACCCACGCGGGCATCCGCAACCGGCTGCTCTGGATGCAGGACGCCTACGGGTTGGAGCCCCGCGACGTCGTGTTGCAGAAGACGCCGTTCAGCTTCGATGTCTCCGTCTGGGAGTTCTTCTGGCCGCTGATGACGGGCGCGCGGCTGGTGGTCGCGAGGCCGGGTGGGCACCAGGACGCCGCGTACCTGGTGGACGTGATGGCGCGCGAAGACATCACGACGGTGCACTTCGTGCCGTCCATGCTCCAGGTGTTCCTGGAGGCGCCGGGGCTGGAGCGCTGCACGGCGCTTCGCCGCGTCGTGTGCAGTGGCGAAGCGCTGCCGCTGGAGCTGAAGGACCGCTGCCTGGAGCGGCTGGGCGTCCCCCTCCACAACCTCTACGGCCCCACGGAGGCCGCGGTGGATGTGACGGCCTGGACGTGCGAGCGCCATGACGGACGGCGCTCGGTGCCCATCGGCAGGCCGGTGGCGAACACGCGGATCCACGTCCTGGATGCGGCGTTGCAGCCGGTGCCGGTGGGCATCGCGGGAGAGCTCCACATCGGCGGCGTGCAGGTGGGCCGGGGCTACCTGGGCCGTCCCGCGCTGACGGCGGAGCGCTTCATCCCGGATCCCTACGGCCCCCCGGGCGCGAGGCTCTACCGCACGGGAGACAGGGCCCGAGTCCTCGCCGACGGCACCCTCGAGTACCTGGGCCGCCTGGACTTCCAGGTGAAGCTGCGCGGCTTCCGCATCGAATCGGGCGAAGTGGAGTCGGCGCTGCGCCAGTGCGAAGGCGTGCGCGACACCGTGGTGGTGGTGCGCGAGGACGCGCCCGGCGACCAGCGCCTGGTGGCCTACGTGGTGGGCCAGGGCGTGACGGCGGAGGCGCTGCGCGAAGCGCTGAAGGCGAAGCTGCCGGAGTACATGGTGCCCTCTGCCTTCGCGGTGCTGGACGCGCTGCCGCTGTCCCCCAACGGCAAGGTGGACCGCAAGGCCCTGCCTGTTCCGGACGTGCATCCGGTCGCCGTGGCGCCTTCGAAGCCCCAGCGGATGACGCCCTTCCAGCAGCGGGTCGCGGACCTGTTCCGCGACGTGCTGCGGGTGCCGAAGGTGGGCGTGCACGATGACTTCTTCGCCCTGGGTGGACACTCGCTGCTGGCCACGCGGCTGCTGTCCCGAGTGCGCTCCTCGTTCCAGGTGGAGCTGCCCCTGCGAGGCCTCTTCGACGGAGCCACCGTCGCGGAGGTCACCGAACAGGTGGAGGCCCAGCTCCTCTCGCGCACGGACCTCCCGCGCGTGCCCGCGATCCGCAAGGCGCCTCGCGACGGTGGACAGGTCCTGTCCTTCGCGCAGCAGCGGCTGTGGGTGATGGAACAGCTGCAACCCGGTGCCACGCCCTACGTCCTGCTGGGGGCCGTGCGGCTGGACGGCGCGCTGGACGTGGAGTCCCTGCGCCGCGCGCTGGAGTTCCTCGTCGAGCGCCACGAAGCCCTGCGCACCACGCTCGCGCTGAAGGACCGCGACCCGGTCCAGGACATCCATCCCACGCCGGTCTGGGCGCTGCCCGTGACGGACCTGGGCGAACAGCTGGACCCCGAAGCGGCGGTCCAGCGGCTGGCGCGCGAGGAGGCGGGCCGGCCCTTCGACCTGGGCACGGGACCGCTGCTGCGCACGCGCCTGCTGCGGCTGACGTCCACGCAGCACGTGCTGCTCCTGGGCATGCACCACGTCGTCTCCGACGGCTGGTCCCTGGGGGTGATGGTGCGCGAGGTGGCCACGGCCTACGCGGCCTTTGCTTCCGGTAGGGCCCCGGTGCTACCGGAGCTGCCCGTGCAGTACGCCGACTTCGCGGCCTGGCAGCGCAGCTGGCTCCAGGGCGACGTGCTCGCGGATGAAGTGGCGTGGTGGAAGGAGCAGCTCGCCGGTGCGCCCCGGGTCCTGGAGCTGCCCACGGACAAGCCTCGGCCCACGACGCGCTCCCCTCACGGCGCGCTGATGCCCGTGCACGTGCCTCGCGACCTGACGGAGCGGTTGGCGGGGCTCGCCCGGCGCGAGGGCGCCACGCCGTTCATGGCGCTGCTGACCACGTGGCAGGTGCTGCTGTCCCGCTACAGCCGGCAGGAGGACCTGCTCGTCGGCGCCCCCATCGCGGGCCGCACCCACGGCGACGTGGAGGGGCTGGTCGGCTTCTTCGTCAACACGCTGGTGCTGCGGGCGCGCATCCACCCGGAGGCGTCCTTCCGCGCGCTGCTGGGACAGACGCGGGACACGACGCTCGCGGCCTATGAGCACCAGGACCTCCCGTTCGAGAAGCTGGTGGAGGAGCTCCAGGTGCCTCGCGATCTGGGCCGCACGCCGCTGGTGCAGGCGGTCTTCGCGCTCCAGAACGCTCCGGCCGAGGCGTTCGATGCGCCGGGGCTGAGGATGGAGCCGCTGGAGGTGGACGCGGGCACGGCCCACTTCGACCTGAGCCTGCTGCTCACCGAGACGCCGGACGGACTGCGCGGCTCCATCGAGTACAGCACCGACCTCTTCGAACGCGACACCGTGGCCCGGCTCGCCGGCCACCTGCTCGTGCTGCTGGAGGCCGCTGTCACCGGGCCGGACGTGCCCCTCTCACGGCTGCCGTGGCTCACGCCGGAGGAGCACCAGCAGGTGCTCGTCGCGTGGAACGACACCGCCCTTCCCTATCCCTCCGACAGCACGCTCGCGGAGCGCTTCGCGCTTCAGGCCTCGCTGCGTCCGGACGCCATCGCGGTGGAGGACGGGGATGAACGGCTGACGTACGCGCAGCTGGATGCGCGGGCCAACCAGCTCGCGCATGTCCTGCGGGCCCGGGGCGTGGGGCCGGATGTGCGGGTGGCGCTGTGCCTGGAGCGCTCCGTGGGCTTCGTCGTCACGGTGCTCGGCATCGTCAAGGCCGGTGGCGCGTACGTGCCGCTGGACGCGTCGTATCCCGCGCAGCGGCTGAGCTTCATGCTGGAGGATGCCCGGCCACACCTGCTCGTCACCACGCGCGAGCTGCGCGGCCGGCTGCACCTGCCCGACGCGTCCCTGCCGTGCCTGTTCCTGGAGGAGCTGGCGCTGGCCGAACAGCCCGTCACCGCGCCGGAGACCGGCGTGGGGCCGCGCAACCTGGCCTACGTCATCTTCACCTCCGGCAGCGGCGGACGGCCCAAGGGCGTGGGCGTCGAGCACCGCGGCCTGCTGCGCGTGCTGCACGCGGCGCCATACCTGCACTACGGGATGCGCGACACGGTGCTGCTCTTCGCGCCCGTGTCCTTCGACGGCTCCGTGCTGGAGCTGTGGATGCCGCTGGTGCATGGCAGCCGGCTCGTCATCTTCCCGGGCCACGTGCCCGCGGGCGACATGGACACGCTGGCCGGCGTGGTGGAGCGCCACGGCGTCACCTTCATCCACCAGCCCTCGGGACTCTTCTCGCAGTTGATGGAGCACCGGCCGGACATCCTCGGGAGGCTGCGCGAATTGCACACGGGCGGCGACGTCGTCTCCGCGCCGCACGTGCGCCGGGCGGTGGAGTCGCTGGGCATCCCCTTCACCAACGGCTACGGCCCCTCCGAGTGCTCCATTGTCGCCACCGCCTTCACGGTGGAGCGGCCGGAGCAGGTGGGCACGTCGGTGCCCATCGGCGCGCCGCTCGCCAACACGTCCGTGTACGTGCTGGACGCGCGACTGAGCCCGGTGCCCGTGGGCGTGCCGGGCGAGCTGTTGCTTGGCGGTGATGGCGTGGGCCGGGGCTACGTGTCGCGGCCGGACCTCACGGCGGAGCGCTTCGTCCCGGATGCGTACGGCGCGACGCCGGGCGCGCGGCTGTACCGCACGGGAGACATGGGCCGCTGGCGTCCGGACGGCACGCTGGAGTTCCTGGGCCGCATCGACACGCAGGTGAAGGTGCGCGGCTTCCGCATCGAACTGGCGGAGGTGGAGGCCGCCCTGCGCGACCTGCCCGCGGTGCAGGACGCCGCGGTGGTGGTGCGCGAGGACGTGCCCGGGGACAAGCGGCTCGTGGCCTACGCGATGCCTGGGCCGGGACATGTGCTGGAGGCCTCGGCGCTGCGCGCGGCGCTGCGGCAGCGGCTGCCGGAGTACATGGTGCCGTCGGTGTTCGTGATGCTGGACACCCTGCCCCTGAACCCCAGCGGCAAGGTGGACCGCAAGGCGCTGCCCGCGCCGGACGCCGCGTCCACCGGACGTCAGGGCCGCTTCGTGGAGCCCACGCACCCGCTGGAGCAGCGCCTGTCGCCCGTCTTCGCGCGCGAGCTGGGCACGGACCGCGTGAGCGCGCAGGACCACTTCTTCGAGGACCTGGGCGCCACGTCGCTGACCGTGGTGCGGCTGGCCGCGCGCCTGCGCGATGAACTCCAGCGCGAGGTGCCCGTGGTGTGGCTGTTCGAGCACCCCACGCTCGAAGGCTTCGTCCAGCGGCTGGAGCGTGAGTCGCAGGCCCCGGGCACCACACCGACGCCCGTGTCTCAAGCGCCCGGTCACCGTCCGCGCGAGGCACCGGCGGCCGGCGCGTCCGGCTCCATCGCCATCATCGGCATGGCGGGACGCTTCCCCGGCGCGATGACGGTGGCGGAGTTCTGGCGCAACCTGCGCGGAGGCGTGGAGTCCATCACGCGCTTCTCACCCGAGGAGCTGGAGCACCTGTCCCTCCTGCCGGAGGGGCTGGAGCTGTGGCACCAGCCGGCCTTCGTCCCGGCCGCGGGCGTCATCGACGGCGCGGACCGGTTCGACCACGCGTTCTTCGACATGTCGCTGCGCGAGGCGCAGTTCACGGATCCGCAGCAGCGGCTCTTTCTCCAGACGGCGTGGGCCGCGCTGGAGGACGCGGGCATCGATCCGGAGCGATTCCCCGGCGCCATCTCGCTGTACGCGGGCGCCACGGGCTCCGGGTACACGGACGCCGTGCGACAGGCGATGCCGCTGGACGCGGCGTCGTACATGGAGCTGCACGGCACCGCCACGCACGAGAGCCTGGCGACGAAGGCGTCCTTCAAGCTGGGGCTCACGGGCGAGAGCGTGCTGCTCTACACCGCGTGCTCCACGGGCCTGGTGGCGGTGCACCTGGCCGCACAGAGCCTGCGGACGGGCCAGTCCGACGTGGCGCTCGCGGGCGCGATGCGGTTGTCGCTGCCGCAGCGCACGGGCTACGTGCACGAGGAGGGGCTCATCTTCTCCCCGGACGGCCACTGCCGCGCGTTCGACGCGAAGGCGGGAGGCACGCTGTCCGGCAACGGCGTGGGCTCGGTGGTGCTCAAGCGGCTGGAGGACGCGGTGCGGGATGGGGACGCCATCTACGCCGTCATCCGAGGCTCGGCGCTGAACAACGATGGCCGGAACAAGTCTGGGTTCACCGCGCCGAGCGTGCAGGGACAGGCGGCGGTGGTGTCCCAGGCGCTGGCCAACGCGGGCGTGGCACCGGAGTCCGTGGGCTACGTGGAGGCCCACGGCACCGCGACGCCGCTCGGGGACCCGATTGAAGTGGCGGCGCTGACTCGCGCGTACGGCCTGGGCGCGGAGCACCGGGGTCGCATCGCGCTCGCGTCGCTGAAGACGAACGTGGGCCACCTGGACACGGTCGCGGGTCTGGCGGGCCTGATGAAGGCCGCGCTGTCGCTGCACCACGGAGAGATTCCCCCCAGCCTCCACTTCGAGGAGCCCAACCCGCGGATCGACTTCGACGCGGGGCCGTTCTTCGTCAACACCACCCTGAGGCCGTGGCCGCGGGGGGAGACGCCCCGCTTCGCCGCGGTCAGCTCCTTCGGCATTGGCGGCACCAACGCGCACGCGGTCCTCGAAGAGGCCCCCCCGCGGCGGAGTGGTTCGACCTCGCGATCCCATCAGCTCGTCGTGCTGTCCGCGCGTTCGCTGGAGGCGTTGCAGGCGGCGGCGCGGCAGCTCGATGCGCACCTGGCGGAGGACGTGGATGCGCAGGCGCTGGCGGACCTGGCGTTCACGCACGCCGTGGGGCGCAAGGCGTTTGAGTACCGCCACTCGCTGGTGGTGAAGGACGCGGCGGATTTGGTGTGGCAGCTGCGCAAGCCGGTGGTCGCGGTGAAGACGGAGAAGCGCGCGCCCCGGGTGGCGTTCGTGTTCTCCGGCCAGGGAGCGCAGCGGGTCGCGATGGGGCGCGAACTGGCGGAGGCGTCGCCCCGGTTCCGCGCGTACCTGGATGCGTGCCTCGCGTTGTTGGAGGCGCCGCTGCGGGAGCGCGTGTCGAGGCTGCTGTCGCCCCAGGCCGGTGCGGAGGTGGAGGCCACGGCGGCCCTGGCGGACACGCGCGTGGCGCTGCCCGCGTTGTTCTGCGTGCAGGTGTCGCTGGCGCGGCTGTGGCAGGACCTGGGCGTGACGCCGTACGCGGTGCTGGGACACAGCTTCGGCGAGTACGCGGCGGCGTGTGTCGCGGGCGCGCTGTCCCTGGAAGACGCGATGCGCCTCACGGTGGCGCGCGGTGAGCTGATGCACCGCATGCCGCCGGGCGCGATGCTCGCGGTGGCGCTGCCCGCGGCTCGGGTCCAGCCGCTGCTGTCGGGCCGGCTGGAGCTGGCGGCGGTGAACACGCCGGACCGCTGCGTGGTGTCCGGCCCGGTGGAGGAAGTGGAGCGGCTGGAGTCAGCGCTGAAGGACCAGAAGGCCGGAGCGGTGCGCATGCCCGCGCCGCACGCGTTCCACTCGGTGGACGTGGAGCCGTTGATGCCGGAGCTGGCGCGCGTGGTGGGCACGCTGCGCCGGTCGGAGCCAGCGGTGCGCTACGTGTCCAGCCTCACCGGGACGCTGGCACAGCCCGGGCAGCTGGCGGATCCGCGCTACTGGACCGAGCAGATGCGCAAGCCCGTGCACTTCACCCGCGCGGTGGAGACGCTGCAGGAGGAAGGCTGCGCGGTGCTGTTGGAGGTGGGCCCCGGTCAGGACGTGACGCCGCTGGTGCGCGCGAACCTGCTGGGGGTGGAGAGCGGCGCGCCTCGAGTTCGAGGCCTGCCGTCGCTGCGGTCGGGCGGGAAGACCACGGAGCAGATGGGTTGGCTCCAGGCCGTGGGAGAGCTGTGGACCGCGGGCGTCCCCGTGGACTGGAGCGCGTTCTACGCGCACGAGCAGCGCCTGCGGCTGCACCTGCCCACGTACGTCTTCCAGGAGAAGACCGTCTGGGTGGAGCAGAAGGCGCAAGGCCGCGTCACCGTGAAGGCCGTGGAGGCCGCTGCCCTCCCCGCTTCGATCGCAAGTCAGGCTCCGGTCGCGGCATCGGCCTCCTTCGAAGAATCCACCGAGGCTCCTGCCGCGCCCTCACAGCCCGCGCGTGACGATGCCCCGCGTGGCGAGGTCGAGGAACGCGTGGCCGCGCTGTGGCGCGCGCGCCTGGGCCTGGAGTTCGTGGGCCGCCATGACGACTTCCTGGAGATTGGCGGCAACTCGCTGACGGCCGCGCAGCTGCTCAACCAGGTGCGCGACGCGTTCGGCGTGAACCTGCCGCTCGCGGCCCTCTTCGAAGCGCCCACCGTCGCGGGCATCGCGGAGCGCCTGGTGCCCCTGCTGCGTCAGGCGCCGCAGGCCACCGTCTCCGCGGAGCTCCCGCTGGTGCCGCTCGCGCGCACTGGAGAGCTGCCGCTGTCCTTCGTGCAGGAGCGCGTCTGGCGCCTGGAGCAGCACCTTCCCGGTCAGTCCGCGTACAACATCCCGTTCGTCCTGCGGCTCGAAGGCGACCTGAACGCGGATGTGATGGAGCGCGGCATCCAGGAGATCGTCCAGCGCCACGAAGCGCTGCGCACGACCTACGACGCAGTGGACGGCCGCCCCGTGCAGCGCTTCCACGCGCATATGCGCGTCCCGCTCACCCGCGTGGAGCTGAGCGGCCCCCTGGAGGACCGCGAGCCCGAAGCCCTGCGGCTCGCCCGCGAGGACGCCGCGAAGCCGTACGACCTGGTCCACGGCCCCGTGCTGCGCACCACGCTCGTGCGCGTGGACACGCGGCTGCACCTGCTCCTGTGCGGCATCCACCACATCGTCAGCGACACGCTGTCCATCACGCTGTTCGTCCATGAGCTGGGGCAGCTCTACGACGCCTTCCTCCAGGGGCGTCCGTCCCCCCTGCCCCCGCTGCCCGTGCAGTACGCGGACTTCGGCGCGTGGCAGCGCCACGGCATCGCGGGCGGCCACCTGCCCGAACAGGAGCAGGGCTGGCGGCAGCGGCTGGCCGGCATGCCGCGCAAGCTGGACCTGCCCACCGACCGTCCACGCCCCACCGAAAGCCCGCTCACCTCCGAGCGCATGACGGTCGAGTTCCCGCCCGCGCTCGCCCACGAGCTGGTGGCCTTCGCGCGCCGCGAGGGCTTCACCGGCTACATGACGGTGCTCGCCGCGTGGCAGACGCTGCTGCACCGCTACAGCGGCCAGACGGACGTCATCGTCGGCACGCCCATCGCCAACCGCACGCGGCCGGAGCTGCTGCCGCTCATCGGCTACGTGGCGCACTCGGCGGCGTTCCGGACGCGCTTCACGGACGGCCTCACGTTCCGTGAGCTGCTGGCCCAGGTGCGTGACGAGGTCGCCGACGCGCAGACGCGTCCGGACGTCCCCTTCGAGTACCTGGTGGAAGCCCTCATCCCGGGCCATGACATTGGCCGCGGACGACTGACGGACTCCGTGTTCGTCTACCACACGGGTGTGGCCGCGGGCGCCGGGACGCTGAACCTGACGGGCCTGCGAGGCTCGCTGGTGGAGGTGCCGGGCACGCCCGTGCAGTGGGGCGCCACGCTGGCGGACCTCACGCTCCTGCTCTCCGAGGCCCCCGGCCGGGTCCACGGCGTCCTGGAGTACGCGACGGAGCTGTTCGACGCCGCCACCGTGGAGCGGCTGATGGAGCACTTCCAGGTGTTGCTCGGCGCGGCGCTCGCCCGGCCCGAGACGCCTGTGTCGCAACTGCCGCTGACCACGGAGGCCGAGCGCCGCGCCTGGCCCGCGCCCCGTGCCTCGCCGGGCTTCACCTCCGTGCCGGCCCTTCTGGCGGAGCGGCGCGCACGCCACGCGGACGCCACCGCCGTCTCGCGCGGGGATGCGCACTGGACCTGGGCCGAACTGGGCGCCCGGGCGGAGGCCCTGGCCGCGCGGCTGAAGTCCCTGGGCGTGACGGCCGGGACGCCGGTGGCCGTGTGCCTGCGCTCGTCGCCGGAGAAGCTGGCCGCGCTGTGGGGCGTGCTGGCCTCGGGTGGTGCGGGCATCGCGCTGGGCCCGGCGGACCTGACGCAGTTGCCCCTGTACGCGCCGGAGGGCACCCGCGTGCCGGTGCTCATCACCACGCGCGCGCTGGTGGCGTCCGTGCGCGTGGAGGCTTCGCGCGTCGTGTACGTGGAGGACGTGGACGCGTCGGGTGCTCCCGTCCATGCAGGAGTGGACGCGCACGCGCTGGCGTGGCTGCTGCCCACGGGCTCGGGTCAGCCGGCCTGGGCGCTGGGCCACCGCGAGCTGTCGGAGTTCTTCACCGGCCTGGACGCGCGGTTGTCCCCGCCGGATGGCGGTGCGTGGCTGTCCGCGAGCGAGGCCTCCGCGGATCGTCCGGAGCTGGAGGCCCTGTGGGCGCTCACGCGCGGCCTGCGCGTGGTGTACCCGCCGGAGCGCATCACCGCGCGGCTGGTGAGCCTTGGAGGCGGTGGGCCTCGCGCGAAAGCGATGGACCTGAGCCTCATCTACTTCGCCAACGACGAGGACTCGCTCCAGGGGCCGAAGTACGAGCTGTTGATGGAGGGCGCGAAGTTCGCGGACGCGAACGGCTTCTCCGCCGTGTGGACACCGGAGCGGCACTTCCATTCGTTCGGAGGTCTGTACCCGCAGCCCGCGGTGATCTCCGCCGCGGTCGCGGCCGTCACGAAGCGCCTGCACGTGCGCTCCGGCAGCGTGGTGCTGCCGCTGCATGATCCGCTCATCATCGCGGAGCAGTGGTCCGTGGTGGACAACGTCTCGCAGGGCCGAGTGGGCCTCTCCGTGGCCACGGGCTGGCACACGCAGGACTTCACCTTCGCACCGGCCAACTTCGAGAAGCGCCGCGACATCCTCCTGGAGAAGCTGGCCACGCTGCGCGCACTCTGGCGCGGCGAGCGCTTCAAGCGCCCCGGCGGCGCGGGCACCCTGGTGGAAGGAGCGCTGCGGCCGAAGCCCGTGCAGAAGGAGCTGCCGGTGTGGCTCACCGCCACGTCCAACCCGGAGACCTTCCGCATGGCGGGTGAGCTGGGCGCGGGCGTGCTCACGGGCCTGCTGTCGCACTCGCTGGAGGAGCTGAAGCCAAAGGTGGCCTTGTACCGCGAGGCGTGGCGCCGCAACGGCCACCCCGGCCGGGGCCACATCACCTGCATGCTGCACACGTACCTGGGCGACGACGACCAGGAGGTGTTGCGCATCGTGCGCAAGCCGCTGCTCGCGTACTTCCGCAGCTCGGTGGACATCCTCACGTCGCTGCTGCTCACCCAGGGCTACCAGGGCGACATCCAGAAGCTGTCCCCGGAGGACATCGACGCGCTGCTGGAGCACACCTTCGAGAACCACGCCAAGACGACGGGACTCGTGGGGACGGTGGACGGCGCCGTGAAGCGGCTGCGCGACGTGCGCGCGGCGGACGTGGACGAGGTGGCGGCGCTCATCGACTTCGGTCTGGACACGCCGGTGGTGCTGGAGGGCCTGCGCCGGCTGGCCGTGGTGCGCGAGCGCATGGACGCGGAGGCCGCCGCCCGCCAGGAGCAGGTGCTGGTGGAGGCCGAGGCGGGCGTGGAGGGCCTGCTGGAGCTGGCACGCCAGTCCGGCGCGGTGCTGCTGCACACGTCAGCGCGGCTGGCGCGTTCGTTGAGCGAGCTGCCCGGAGCGCGCGAGTCGCTGTCCCGCGTGGGCGCGCTGGTGTTGGAAGGCGCGTCGGTGGAGCTGGGCTCGGCGCTGCACCGTGCGGCGGGCGTGGAGGTGTGGCTGTCCGGTGATGCGCAGGAAGGGGCGCTGCTGCCGCGCACGCTGGGAGAACGCATCCCCGCGAACCTCCAAGCGTGGGTGCTGGACGCGGCCGGTCAGCCCGTGCCCGCGGGTGTGGTGGGCGAACTGGCCCTCGCGGGCGCGGGGCTCCCCTCCGCGCTGTGGCGCGCGGGTGATGAAGAGCACCGCCGCCTGGTGCCGCACCCCCGAGAGGCCGCGGCGCGGCTGTACCGCACCGGCCGCCATGCCCGGTTACGCGCGGATGGCCGCGTGGAGCCGGTGGCCTCACCGTCCCGCCTCCCCCCTCCGCCCGTGGCGCGTCCCGCCGTCGTGGAAGCGCCGCGTCCCGCCGTGGCGCCCGTCGCCGCGCGTCCCGCCGCTCCGGTCGTGAACGAGGGCCCGCCGCCCATCCCGCGCGTGGGCCGCGACCGGCCGCTGCCCGTGTCCTTCGCGCAGCAGCGCCTCTGGTACCTCCAGCAGCTGGATCCCGGCAGCGGCGCATACAACAACCCGTCGCTCTTCCGCCTCGTCGGGGAGCTGGACGTGGACGCGCTCCAGGCGACGCTGGACGCGCTGGTGGCGCGGCATGAAGTCCTGCGCACCACGTACGCACTGGAGGGCGACCGCGCGGTGCAGAAGATCCACCCGCCGCGCGGCCTGCCGCTCCCGCGCCGCGACGTGGAGGGCGACACGCCGCAGGCTCGCGAAGCGGAGATGCAGCGCTTCTGCAGGGCCTACGCGCTGTTGCCCTTCGACCTGGAGCAGTCCGTGTTGCGCGCGACGCTGCTGCGCCTGGAGCCCCAGGTGCACGTGCTGGCGATCGTCTTCCACCACGCCGTATCCGACGCGTGGTGCAACATGGTCGTCGCGCACGAGCTGACGGCGAACTACGCCGCGTTCCACTCGGGCCAGCCGTCGCCCCTGACGGAGCTGCCGGTGCAGTACGCGGACTACGCCGTGTGGCAGCGCGCCTGGCTGGATGGCGGCGTGATGGAGGCGCAGCTCGGCTGGTGGAAGCAGCAGCTGTCCGGAGCGCCCGTGCTGGAGCTGCCCACGGACCGGCCGCGTCCCGCCCGCCAGTCCTTCGAGGGCGCGCGGTACCGCTTCGCCTTCCCGTCCGACGTGTCCGCGCCGCTGCTGGCGCTGGGCCGCCGCAACGGCGCCACTCCGTTCATGGTGATGATGGCGCTCTTCCAGACGCTGCTGTCGCGCTACTCGGGGCAGGACGACTTCGTGGTGGGCACGCCCATCGCGGGCCGCACGCGTCCGGAGGTCGAATGGCTGCTGGGCTGCTTCATCAACACCCTGCCCTTCCGCTCGAAGCTGTCCGGCCAGCCGTCCTTCGTGGAGCTGCTGGGCCGCGTGCGTGCCCAGGCACTGGAGGCCTACGCGCGCCAGGACGCTCCGTTCGAGCGAGTCCTGGAGACACTCGAACTCCCGCGCGACCTGAGCCGCACGCCGGTCTTCCAGGCCGTCCTCAACGTGATCAACACGCCGGAGGCAAAGGGCCAGCTGCCGTCGCTGGCACTGAGCCAGGTGGAGGTCCCCACGGACACGGCCAAGTTCGACCTGTCCCTGGAGGTGTTGGAGAGCCGCACGGGCATCGCCTGCCACCTGGAGTACGCCACCGCCCTCTTCGACGCAGCCACCGTCGAGCGCATGGCGGAGCACCTGGTGGTGCTCGCGAGGGAGATCATCGCGGCGCCGGAAGCACCGCTCGCGAAGCTGTCGCTGCTCACGCTGTCCGCGCGCGAACAGGTGCTGCGCGGCTGGAACGACACGCGCGTGGACTTCCCCGCCGGCGCCACGATCCACCAACTCTTCGAGTCCCAGGCCGAACGCACCCCGGAGGTCATCGCGCTCCAGTTCGAGGAGCAGCGCCTCACGTACGCGCAGCTCGAAGCCAGGGCCAACCAGCTCGCGCATCACCTGCGTGCGCACGGCGTGGGTCCGGAGACCCTGGTGGGCGTCTGCATGGAGCGCTCGCTGGAGATGGTGGTTGCCCTCCTGGGCGTCCTGAAGTCCGGCGCGGCCTACGTCCCGTTGGATCCGGCCACGCCCGCGGAACGGATCGCCGGGATGGTGGAGGACACCGCCGCGCCCGTGCTCCTCGTGCAAGAGCGCTTCCGCGCCGCGCTGCCTCCTCATTCCGCGCACGTCATCGCGCTCGACACCCAGTGGGAGGCCATCGCGCGCGAGCCCACCGTCCGGCCCCCGCCGCTCGCCGGTGAGGATTCGCTCGCCTACGTCATCTTCACGTCGGGCAGCACGGGCCGTCCCAAGGGCGCGATGAACGCGCACGCGGGCGTCGTCAACCGCCTGCGCTGGATGCAGGGGCGCTACGGCCTGACGCCGTCGGACACGGTGCTGCAGAAGACGCCGTTCAGCTTCGACGTGTCCGTCTGGGAGTTCTTCTGGCCCCTGATGACGGGCGCGCGGCTGGTGCTCGCGCGGCCCGGCGGACACCAGGAGCCGGACTATCTGGTGGCCCTGATGGCGCGCGAGGGCGTGACGACCACGCATTTCGTGCCGTCCATGCTGCGCGCCTTCGTGGAGGAGCCCGGTCTGCATTCCCTGCCGCGCCTGCGCCAGGTGATGTGCAGCGGCGAAGCCCTGCCCGCGGACCTGGTGCTCCGTGCCCAGGCGCGCCTGCCGCACACCACGCTGCACAACCTCTACGGCCCCACCGAGGCCGCCGTGGACGTGACGTCCTGGGAGTGCCCGCGCGACGAAGCCCTGCGAGTCATCCCCATCGGCCGGCCCGTGGCCAACACGAGCCTGTACGTCCTGGATGCCCACGGCCAACCGGTGCCCGTGGGCATCCCGGGAGAGCTGTTCATCGGAGGCGTGCAGGTGGGCCGGGGCTACTGGCGCCGCCCTGCCCTCACCGCCGAGCGCTTCCTCCCCGACGCCTTCAGCGACACGCCCGGCGCGCGCCTGTACCGCACGGGCGACATCGCCCGGTGGCGCACGGACGGCACGCTGGAGTACCTGGGCCGGGCCGACTTCCAGGTGAAGCTGCGAGGCTTCCGCATCGAGCCGGGCGACATCGAAGCCGCGCTGCTCTCCCACCCGGACGTCCGTGAGGCCGTGGCCGTGGTGCGCGAGGACGCGCCCGGTGCGCGGCGTCTGGTCGCCTATGTCGTCTCGGGCGCGGACCTGGAGCTGGCCTCGCTGCGGACCCTCGTGTCGCGGCGGCTGCCCGAGTACATGGTGCCCGCGCTCTTCATCCCGTTGCCGGCGCTGCCGCTGACGACCAGCGGCAAGGTGGATCGCAAGGCCCTTCCCACGCCGGAGCTCCAGCGCGCCGCGACGCGGGCGTACGTCGCGCCCCGCACGGAGCTGGAGCGGACGCTTTCAGAGGTCCTGGCGCAGGCGCTGCGCGTCGAACGCGTGGGGCTCGATGACAACTTCTTCGAGCTGGGCGGCGACTCCATCATCAGCCTCCAGGCCGTCGCCAGGGCGCGGCAGGCCGGCATCCAGCTGTTCGTACGCGACCTGTTCCAGCACCCGACGCTGGCGGCCCTGGCCTCCGTGGCTCGCGTCAGCGGGGTCCGCCTCGCGGAACAGGGACCGGTGGTGGGCGAGGTCCCGCTCACGCCCATCCAGCGCCAGCTGCTGGAGCGCGACCCCACGCACGCCCATCACTTCAATCAGGTGCTGCTGCTCCAGGCGCGCCAGCCGTTGAAGGCGGCGTGGGTCGAAGAGGCGCTCCAGGCGCTCGTGGTCCACCACGACGCCCTGCGCATGCGCTTCGTGCGCGAGGACGGCGGCGCCTGGCGCCAGCAGGACGCAGCGCCTGACGAGGTCCAGGTCTCCCTGCTCCAGGTGGACCTTTCCGGCCTGCCCGAGGACATGCGCCCGGCGCGGCTGGAGGAGGAGGCCGAGCGCCTCCAGGCGTCGTTCGACCTGGGCCGGCCGCCCCTGCTGCGCGCCGCCCTCTTCCACTCCGGCGCCGGACAGGAGCAGCGCCTGCTGCTGATCCTCCACCACCTGGTGGTGGACGCCGTCTCCTGGCGGGTGCTCGCCGAGGACCTGGAGACGACTTATCTGAGGCTGCGCGCGGGCCAGTCCCCCGCGCTTCCCGCGAAGACGACCTCCTTCCTGGCCTGGGCCCGCAGGCTGGAAGCCCACGCCCTGTCCGATGCCCTGCATGCCCAGAAGTCCCTCTGGCTCGACGAGGCCCGGCGGGACGTGGCCCCGTTGCCCATGGATGGATCCGGGCCCGGGACCGCGGGCTCGCACCACACCGTGTCCGTGCGGCTGGATGCCGAAGAGACCCGGCTGCTGCTCCAGGAGACCCCGGGAGCCTGGCGGGCGCGCATCAACGACGTCCTGCTGACGGCCCTGTCACTCGCCCTGCGCGAGTGGACGGGCCAGTCGCGCCTGCTCATCGACCTGGAGGGCCATGGCCGCGAGGAGCTCTTCGCGGACGCGGACGTGTCCCGCACCGTGGGGTGGTTCACGTCGCTGACGCCGGCCCTGCTCCAGCTGCCGGAGGCAGGCTCGACCGGAGACTGCCTGCGCGCGGTGCGCGACTCGCTGTCGACGTGGCCCGACCGCGGCATCGGCTACGGCCTCTTGCGCTACATGGGGCCCGCGGAGCTCCGCCAGCGGCTCGAAGCCCTGCCGTCCGCGCAGGTGGTCTTCAACTACCTGGGACAGCTGGACGGATCCACCGGCGCCAGCACCCTCTTCGCCCTGGGCACCGGGCCCACCGGCACGGCGGTGTCGCCCAAGGCCCTTCGCGCGCATCCGCTGGCCATCGACGGCTTCGTGGTGGACGGACGGCTGCGGATGGACTTCGGCTTCAGCCAGGAGTGGCATCACGCCCCCACCATCGAAGCCCTGGCCCAGGCCTTCACGCGCGCGTTGCGCGAACTCATCCACCGGCGCCACTCGGAGGACGCGCGCAAGCGGACGCCGAGCGACTTCCCGCTGGCCCGCCTGTCCCAGGCCTCCCTGGACGCGGTGCTCGCGGCGCAGGGCCCCACGGTGGAGGACCTGTTCCCGCTCTCCGCGCTCCAGGAGGGCATGCTCTTCCACGCGCTGAATGATCCGGAGGCGGGCTTCTACTTCGAGCAGACCGCGTGGTCGGTCCACTCGGACGTGGACCTCGCGCTGTTCCAGCGGACCTGGCAGACCGCGGTGGACCGCAACCCCATCCTGCGCACGGCCTTCGTGTGGAAGGACCTGGAGGCGCCGCTGCAGGCGGTGCATTCGCGCGCGGCGCTGCCGTTCGAAGCGCACGACTGGCGCCACCTGCCTGAGCCGGAGCAGCAGGCTGGACTGGAGCGGCTGATGGCGGAGGAGCGCGCGCGCGGCTTCGACGTGTCGCGTGCGCCCCTGTCACGCATGACGGCGGTGCGGCTGGGAGACGCGCGGTGGCGCTTCGTCTGGAGCCACCACCACCTGCTGCTCGACGGCTGGAGCCTGGCGTTGCTCTTCCAGGAGGTCTTCGCCCTCTACGACGCCCTGAGCGCCGGGACGCCGCTGCCCGCCGCCGGACGTCCGCCGTTCCGGGACTACATCGCGTGGCTGGGCCAGCGCGACGCCGCCGGGGACGAACGCTTCTGGCGAGGCCAGCTGGGAGGCCTGTCGTCACCCACGCCCCTGCCGGCCGTGCGCCTTTCGTCCTCGAACCCCACCGGCACGGTGAATCAGCCCCACCAGGTGCTGACCCTCCCCGAGGCCCGCACCGCGGCGCTGGAAGGCTTCGCCCGGCAGCACCGGATCACGGTCAACACGCTGACGCAGGCAGCCTGGGCCCTGGTGCTGGCGCGCCACGCGGACACGCGCGATGTCCTCTTTGGCACCACGTTCGCGGGCCGGCCGCCGGAGCTCACGGGCTCGGAGACCATGCTGGGCCTGCTCATCAGCACGCTGCCGGTCCGCGTCACGCTCCCCGACGAGGGCGCGCCCGTGCTGCCGTGGCTCCAGTCCCTCCAGGCCAGGCTGCTGGACCTCCAGCAGCACCAGCACACGCCGCTGGTCGCCGCGCAGGGGTGGAGCGACATCCCCCGGGGCCTGCCGCTCTTCCAGTCGCTGCTCGTCTTCGAGAACTACCCCCTCGACGAATCGGTGTTGCGCCGCTCCACCGCGCTGGATCTGCGCGACCTGGTGGTCGGCGAGAGCACGAACTACCCGCTGGCGGCCACGGTGCACCCGGGCCGTGAGCTCCAGCTGCACCTGGCCTACGACGAGAACCGCTTCGACGCGGCCGCCGTGCAGCGCGTGCTGGGCCAGTGGAGCCAGGCGCTGGAATCCCTCATCCAGCCCGGGGCCCGGCTGACGGACGTGTCCCTCCTCCCGGCCGAGGACCGCGCCTGGCTGCTGCGCGCCGGCACCGGCGACGTCGTGGACTTCGAGCGCGACACCACCGTGCACGCGCGATTCGAACGACAGGCCGCCGCCACGCCGGACGCGGACGCCCTGGTGTTCGAGGAAACAAAGCTGTCCTACCGGCAGCTCAACGCGCGAGCCAACCGGCTTGCCTGGCACCTGCGGTCGCTGGATGTGGGCCCCGAAGTCACGGTGGGCCTGTGCCTGGAGCGGTCGGTGGAGGCCATCGTCGCGCTGCTCGCGGTGCTCAAGGCCGGCGGCGCCTTCGTGCCGCTGGACCCCAAGGCTCCGGCCGCGCGCAAGTCGTTCGTGCTCAAAGACAGTGGCGCGAGCGTGCTGGTGACGACGCAGGCTCTGCAAGAAGTGTGGCACCCGGAGGTGCCCCACCTGGTACGGCTGGACGCAAAACCTGTCGGACAGTCGGACAGGTTCGCGGAGGCCGGGCAGGCCCCGGGGGACACCGAACCTGTCGGACAGTCGGACAGGTTTGGGAGGGCCATGTCGGCGGCGTCGGGAGAGGCTGAACCTGTCGGACAGTCGGACAGGTTTTCGGAGAACCCGCCTCCGGTGGCGGGTCCCGAGAACCTCGCCTACGTCATCTACACGTCGGGCTCCACGGGCGCGCCGAAGGGCGTGATGGTTCAACACCGCTCGGTGATCCACCTGCACCTGGCGATGACGCGGAGCATCTACGAGGAGTTGCCGCCTGCTCAGCGCATCACCGTGAACGCGCCGCTGTACTTCGACGCCGCCATCGAACAGGTGATCAAGCTGCTGGACGGCCACTGCCTGGTCATCGTCCCGGAGGACGTGCGCCTGGATCCGGAGGCGATGCTGGATTGGCTGGAGCGTCAGCGCATCCACCTGCTGGACGGCACGCCGTCGCAGATCAAGCTCCTGCTGTCCGCGGGAATGCTGGAGCGCGCCCATGGCCCCGTCCGGTTCTCCATTGGCGGCGAGGCGATGGACGAGGTGACGTGGCGGCAGCTCGCCGCGGCGAAGCACGCACGCGCCTACAACGGCTACGGCCCCACGGAGGTCACCGTGGACGCGACGACCATCGCCGTCCAGGGCGCGACCCAGCCGTTGCCCGTCATCGGCCGGCCGATCACCAACCTGCGCGCCTACGTGCTCGACGCGAACCTGCGTCTGGCACCCATCGGGACGCCGGGCGAGCTGTGCCTCTCCGGTGAAGGCGTCACGCGCGGCTACCTGGGCCAACCCGCGCTCACGGCCGAGCGCTTCCTGCCGGACCCGTTCAGCGCGGAGCCCGGCGCGCGCCTGTACCGCACGGGCGACAAGGCCCGTTGGCGCGAGGACGGCACGCTCGACTTCATGGGCCGCCTGGACTTCCAGGTGAAGCTGCGCGGCAACCGCATCGAGCTGGGTGAGATCGAAGCCACGCTGCGCGCGCACCCGGGCATCCGGGACGCGGTGGCGCAGGTGCACGACGACCGGCTCGTGGCATACGTCGCGCCCCAGGTGGACACGTCGCCCCTGCGCGAGCACCTGCTCCGTCACCTGCCGGAGTACATGGTGCCCGCGGTGTTCATCACGCTGGACGCCCTGCCGCTGACGTCCAACGGCAAGGTGGACCGCAAGGCGTTGCCGGCACCGGAAGCCGCGCCCGCCACGGAGCGCGTCATCGCACCGCCCGCGACGCCCACCGAAGCGGCGCTGATCCCGCTGTGGAGCGAGGTGCTGCGCATCCCCGCCGTGGGACGCCACGACGGCTTCTTCGAGCTGGGTGGGCACTCGCTGCTGGCCACGCAGCTGGTGTCGCGCGTGCGCAAGCACTTCGGCGTGGAGCTGCCCCTGCGCGCCCTGCTGGAAGGGCCCACGGTCGCGGCGCTCGCGGAGCGCATCGACGCCCTCCGTCAGCCAGCGTCCGAAGCCCGCGAGGTCCCCGGGTCCACCCTGCCCGCGCTGGTCCGCGCGGAGCGGCCGGACGTGCTGCCCCTGTCGTTCGCGCAGCAGCGGCTCTGGTTCATCGAGCAGCTGGGCACGGCGAGCAACGTCTACAGCCTCCCGAGCATGCTGGCGCTGGAAGGCACGCTGGACATCATCGTGATGCTGGCCGCGTTCGACGAGCTGGTGCGCCGCCACGAAGCGCTGCGCACGACCTTCCATTCAATCGAGGGCACGCCGTCACAGGTCATCCATCCGCCCTTCCCCATGCCCTTGCGGCACGTGGACCTGTCCGCGTCGCCGACGGTGGAGGCGCGTGAAGCGGAGGTGTCGCGGCTGGCGCTGGAGGAGGTGCGCACCCCGTTCGACCTGGAGCAGGGCCCGCTGTTCCGGGGGCTCCTGATGAAGCTGGGCCCCACGACGCACCGGCTGCTGCTCAACACGCACCACATCATCTCCGACGGCTGGTCCACGGGCGTGCTGGTGCGCGAGATGGGCGCGCTCTACTCGGCGTTCTCCGAGGAACGGCCATCGCCGTTGCCGGAGCTGCGGGTGCAGGCCGCGGACCACGCACTCTGGCAGCGCGGCTGGCTCCAGGGTGACGTGCTCCAGGCGCAGGTCGAGTGGTGGAAGAACCAGCTGTCCGGAGCGCCCTTCGTGCTGGACCTGCCCACGGACCGGCCAAGGACCGCCACCTCCACACAGCGAGGCGGTCTGGTCCGGGTGACGCTGCCGCGCGTCCTGAGCGAACGCGTGGACGCGCTGGCCCAGGTCGAAGGCGCCACGCCCTTCATGGCGCTATTGGCGGCGTTCCAGGCCGTGCTGTCTCGCATGTCCGGGCAGGATGACGTGCTCGTGGGCTCGCCCATCGCGAACCGCCGGCAGGCGGAGACGGAGGGCCTCATCGGCTTCTTCGTGAACATGCTGGTGCTGCGTGGCCGCTTCAGCGCGAAGACGACGTTCCGCGAGCTGCTGGCCCAGGTGCGCGCCACCACGCTGGGCGCGTACGAGCACCAGGACATCCCGTTCGAGCACCTGGTGGATGCGCTCCAGCCCGAGCGCGACCTGGGCCGCACGCCGCTCTTCCAGGCGATGTTCGCGCTCCAGAACGCCCCTCTGCCGGAGCTGGCGGTGCCCGGCCTGACCGTGGGGCCAGCCTCCTTCGACGGTGGCAGCCCGACGCAGTTCGAGCTGGCGCTGGACCTGAGCCGGACCCGCGATGGCTACGAGGGCCACCTGGGCTACGCGGCGGACCTGTTCGACACGGCCACCATCGAGCGGCTCTTCGCCCAGCTGCGGCGCTTGCTGGAGGCCGTGTGCGACGCGCCGGACCTGCCGCTCGCGGACGTGTCGCTCGTCTCGCCGGAGGAGCTGGTGCGGCTGGTGCGCGTGGGCAGCGGCGAGCTGGTGGACTTCGAACGGGACGCCACGCTGCACGGCCTCATCGAGCGGCAGGTGGCGCGCACCCCGGATGCCCCGGCCGTGG
>NZ_RAWC01000125.1:0-26070 GCF_003611685.1 Corallococcus sp. CA049B
TCCGGGGGGAGGAGGTGGTCCGTCGTGACTACCGGTGACGCGGGATGTTGCGGGCCACGTGCAGGGCCCACGCCTCCGCCGAGTCCAGCTCCGCGCGGGCCTCGGCGTAGCGGTCCTTCGCCGCTTCGCTGAGGTCGTTGGCGAAGATGGCGTCGTGCAGCTCCTTCTGGGCGCGGGTCAGCCGCAGGCTCGTCTGGAGCCACAGCCGGGCCGCCATGCGCGGCGTAATCACCACCTGGGTGGGATCCCACACCTCCAGGGCGGCGTAGTCAGCGGAAGACAGCTCTTCGGAGTGGGGGGCCTGCTCGGTTTGTGCGTTCATGCCCGGATGTTCGCCACGGATTTGGGGCAGGGCATCCGGGCCGCCCGGGCAGGAAGACGGCCACTGGTGAGCAGTCGAGGACAGTTCCTTCATCCCCCGGGGTACTCGCATTCCTTGATTTGCGGGAAAACTTCGTACAGTGAGGCTGGGGAATGCTTCCCACATTGCAACCATGGAGCGCGCGGGTGCCCTTCTCCTAGAATCCTCCGCTCCATTCGTGAAGTGAGAGGGATTACCTGGACCTGAACACCTTGAACAAGCTGCTCACCGTTGGCGTCCAGAACGGGGCTTCGGACATCCACTTCCGTCCTGGCGACCCGCCCATCTACCGGGTGAACGGCGTGTTGCGGCCGTTGAAGATGGAAAAGCTTCAAGCGGATCACACGAAGCAGGTGGCCATGCACGTGATGAATGATCCGCTGATGAAGGCGCAGGTGGACAGCGTGCAGGAGTGCGACTCGTCCTACAGCCTTCCGGGCGTGGCGCGTTTCCGGGTGAACATCTACCGGCAGCGCGGCTCGCTGGCCTGCATCCTGCGCATCATCCCGGATGAGATTCCCAGCATCGACGGGCTGGGCCTGCCGCAGGTGCTGAAGACGATCGCCGGCAACGAGCGCGGGCTGGTGCTGGTGACGGGCGCCACGGGCTCCGGCAAGAGCTCCACGCTGGCGTCGATGATCAACCACATCAACCACACGGAGAGCCTGCACATCCTCACCATCGAGGACCCCATCGAGTTCATCTACAAGAACGTGAAGTCCTCCATCTCCCAGCGGGAGATTGGTCCGGACACGGCGAACTTCGCCATCGCGCTGAGGGCGGCGCTGCGTCAGGACCCGGACGTCATCCTGGTGGGCGAGATGCGCGACACGGAGACCATCGACATCGCGCTGAAGGCGTCGGAGACGGGCCACCTGGTGCTCTCCACGGTGCACACGACGGACGCGTCGCGCACCATCAACCGCCTGGTGTCGGTGTTCCCGGCGGAGGAGCAGACCATGGTGCGCATGCGCCTGGCGGACTCGCTCAAGGCGACCGTCTCCCAGCGCCTCTTGCCCAGGGCCACCGGCAAGGGCCGCACGGTGGCGCTGGAGATCATGGTGCAGACGAAGACGGTGGAGCAGTACATCCGGGACGACCGCGCTGCGGAGCTGAAGGACGTCATCGAGAAGGGCCGCGACATGTTCGGCATGCAGTCCTTCGATCAGCACCTGACCCAGCTGTACCGCGCGGGCGACATCACCCTGGAGACGGCGCAGAGCGCGGCCTCCAACCCGGCGGACTTCCAGCGCGCGCTCGAGTTCGACTGAGAGCACGCGCCGGAAGGTGACTGCGAGGCCTACTTCTTCGCGGACGGCTTATTGATGTTCGCGAAGAAGTCGTTGCCCTTGTCATCCACGACGATGAAGGCCGGGAAGTCGACCACGTCGATCTTCCACACGGCCTCCATGCCCAGCTCGGCGTACTCCAGCACCTCCACCTTCTTGATGCAGTCCTGCGCCAGGCGCGCCGCGGGGCCGCCGATGGAGCCCAGGTAGAAGCCGCCGTGCTTCTTGCAGGCCTCCGTGACGGCCGGGGAGCGGTTGCCCTTGGCGAGCATCACGAAGCTGCCGCCCTCCGCCTGGAACTGATCCACGTACGCGTCCATGCGGCCCGCGGTGGTGGGTCCGAAGGAGCCGGACGCGTAGCCCTCCGGCGTCTTCGCCGGGCCCGCGTAGTAGACCATGTGGTCCTTGAGGTACTGGGGCATGCCCTCGCCCCGGTCCAGGCGCTCTTTAATCTTCGCGTGCGCGATGTCGCGCGCCACCACCAGCGAGCCGGACAGCGACAGGCGCGTCTTGATGGGGTAGCGCGACAGCTCCGCGCGCAGGTCGCTCATGGGGCGGTTCAGGTCCAGCTTCACCACGTCGCCGGACAGGTCCGTGTCCGTCGTCTCCGGCAGGTACTTCGCGGGGTCCGTCTCCAGCGCCTCCAGGAAGACGCCGTCACGCGTAATCTTGCCCAGCGCCTGGCGGTCCGCGGAGCACGACACGGCGATGGCCACCGGGCAGGACGCGCCGTGGCGGGGCAGGCGGATGACGCGCACGTCGTGGCAGAAGTACTTGCCGCCGAACTGCGCGCCAATGCCGGTGCGCTGCGTGAGCTTGAGCACCTCCTGCTCCAGCTCCACGTCGCGGAAGCCGCGGCCCAGCGCGTTGCCGGACGTGGGCAGCGAATCAAGGTAGCGCGCGGAGGCGTACTTCGCCGTCTTCAGCGCGAACTCCGCGGACGTGCCGCCCACCACGATGGCCAGGTGGTACGGCGGGCACGCGGCGGTGCCCAGCGAGCGGATCTTCTGCTCCAGGAACGCGAGCAGGCTCTGCGGGTTGAGGACGGCCTTCGTCTCCTGGAAGAGGTAGCTCTTGTTCGCGGAGCCGCCGCCCTTGGCCATGAAGAGGAACTTGTAGGCGTCGCCATCGGTCGCGTAGAGCTCGATCTGCGCGGGCAGGTTGTTGCCCGTGTTGACCTCCTTGTACATGTCCAGCGGCGCCATCTGCGAGTAGCGCAGGTTGGCCGTGAGGTACGTGTCGAACACGCCCTTTGAGATGGCCGCCTCGTCGCCGCCGCGGGTGAGGACGTACTGGCCCTTCTTGCCCATCACGATGGCGGTGCCGGTGTCCTGGCAGGACGGCAGCACGCCGCCCGCGGCGATGTTCGCGTTCTTGAGCAGCTCCAGCGCCACGAACTTGTCGTTGGGCGACGCCTCCGGGTCCTTGAGGATGTTGTTGAGCTGCTGGAGGTGCCTGGGCCGGAGCAGGTGCGAGATGTCCCGCATGGCCTCGCGGGTGAGCAGCGTGAGCGCCTCTGGCTCCACCTGGAGGAAGCTGCGTCCGCCCGCCTCGAACGTGGAGATGCCCTCCTTCGTGAGCAGGCGGTAGGGCGTCTCGTCCTTGCCAAGCGGCAGCATGTCCTGGAACTGGAAGTCACTCATCGCGGGCGGTTCTCTTCGAGAAGGGGTGGACGGGCGGGGACTCTACTCACGGGGCGGCGCGCGTTGGCGGCACTTCGTAGAGGTAGACAGGCGTGCGGTAGAGGTCCTGGAGCCGCACGCTGCGCACGGGCGTCCAGCCGCGCAGCCCGAAGGTGTGGCTGATGATGCGGGCGCCTGGCGGCAGCTCGGCCGCGAAGCGGGGCGCCAGGCGCGTCATGATGCCCGGGGACAGGTAGCAGACGACGCAGGTCGCGTCCTGGAAGGACGCGGCGAAGAAGTCCCCGCGTACCAGCGTGAGGTTTCCGCGGGGGAAGAGCCGCTGGCGCAGCCGGCTGAAGAGCCACGGCAGCCAGGACAATTCGTACGCGACGACGCGCGCCTGGGGGCAGTGGTCCGCCAGGTTGAAGGCCACGTCGCCCCAGCCCGAGCCCAGATCCACCACCGTGCCCCGGGTGTCCCCCGGGAGCATGGCCAGGAGCGCCCGCCGCACCCGGGGCGAGCTGGGCATGGGCGGCGCGCCGGTGCGCAGCGTGGAGACGACGATGGACAGCACCCCCACGAGGGGCACCGCCCAGAAGAGCAGGAGCAGGAGGAGGGAGCCGGTCGCGCTCACGGTCAGGCGCGCATCATCGCGCGGGAGCGCCCTTTCGTGGGGCCCTACTTGCGAGGGGGGTGGCTGGCCTCCGCGCGGACCACCCGGGGCGCGCTCGATTCCGGCGGAGGGCTGACGCGGGCAGGGGCGGGCGCGTCAGGCTCGATGAGCGCCCGGCCCAACACGAGGCACATCGCGGCCCCTACACAGAGTGCCAGCACGTGGAAGTAGTACGCCATGGGACGTGAGTCCAAGCACGGACCATACCACCGGCGACCCTCCTCGGGAGGTGGGGGCCGGAGCGCCCCGGTTGTGTCCTTCCTGGCTACAAGCCCCGTCGGCAGGTGGCCCTCCAGGCAACAGCCGCCACACCCGGCGTCAAACCTTCGAAGGGCCATGGTTTTCACCCTGCGCCCGGGAGGCCTCAGACGGAGGGCGCGGACTCGGTGGCGTCTGTTTCGGGTGGGGGCGGGCGGTGCGCGGCGGACTCCAGCCGGTCCACGCCGCGCAGCTCCGGGAAGAGCCAGGCCCAGAGCCCCACGACGACGAGCGTGCCCACGGCGCCAATCACCACCGCGTGCACGGCGCCCAGGGCCTCCGCGAGCGAGCCCGCGCGGAACTCGCCCAGCTCGTTGGAGGCGCCGATGCACATCAGGTTCACCGCGCTCACGCGGCCGCGCATGTCATCCGGCGTGGAGACCAGCTCCAGCGTGTGGCGCACCACCACGCTCACCATGTCCGCGGCCCCGCCAACGGCGAGCGCCGCGAGCGACAGGGGCAGGGACGTGCTCACGCCGAACACCAGCGTGGCCGCGCCGAACACCGTCACCGCGGCGAACATCTTCCACCCGGCGTGCCGCCCCAGCGGACGGAACGTGAGCAGCACCGCCACCACCGCGGCGCCCGCGGCCGGAGCGCTGCGCAAGAGGCCCAGGCCCCACGGGCCGGTGTGCAGCACGTCGCGCGCGTAGATGGGCAACAGCGCCACCGCGCCGCCCAGCAGCACCGCGAAGAGGTCCAGGGTGAGGCTGCCCAGCAGCATCCGCTTCTGGCGCACGAAGCGCAGGCCCGCGACCAGCGTCTGCAAGGAGATGGGCTCGCGCGACGCGCTGCCGGTGCGCACCTGGAGCGAGAGGATCCACACGATGGTGAGCGCGCACAGCGACGCGGACGTGATGTAGACGCCCTTGCCGCCGAGCCAGCCGTAGAGCAGGCCGCCCAGCGCGGGGCCGGAGATGGTGGCCACCTGCCACGTGATGGAGTTCACCGCCACCGCGCGCGTCAGCTCCTCCTTGGGCACCAGGTAGGGGGTGAGCGCGGAGCCGGCGGGCGCGTAGAAGGCGCGCGCGGTGCCGAAGAGCACCAAGATGCCGTAGACGATGCGCACGTCCTCGAAGTGGCCCAGCGTGAAGGACAGCAGCAGCAGGCTGCACACCATCATCACGCCCTGGCACAGCGCCAGGATGCGGCGGCGGTCGTACCGGTCCGCCACCTGTCCGCCCAAGAGGCTGAAGGCGAGGAAGGGGACGAACTGGGCCAGGCCCGTGTAGCCCAGCGCGAGCGCGCTCCCGGTGAGCTCGTACACCTGCCACCCGATGGCCACCGACTCAATCTGCGCCGCGAGCACCGCGCACAGACGGGCGACCTGGTACAGCCGGAAGTCGCGGTAACGGAAGATGGACGTGGCGAGGACGGAGGGCGTGGCCATGGGGGTGGCCGCGCTGTAACGCAGCCCGTCCCCCTCCGCCAGCCACAAGGGGCGCCCGGGCCCCGGCGCGGCTTATGAGGTCGCGCGCATCCGGTTCAGCCGGTCGTAGTGGCGGTAGCCCAGCTTGTCGAGCGCGGCGGGCGGCGCGAGGCCGATGTCCACCAGCGTCTTGATGTCGTACGTGCCCGCGAGCACCGGCGGCGCGTAGTTGGCCACCGCCTCCGGCGTGCGGAAGCCGGGCAGCGGGAAGAGCACCTGGCTGGTGTGCACGTGCATGAAGTGCGCGGCGGACTGGCGCTGCCACCCCGGCACGCCCGGCGCGGTGATGACGTGCGGCGTGGCGAGGAACGTGCCGCCCGTCAGGATCTCCAGTTGCTGGCCCACCTGCGCCACGATGCAGCCCGCGGGCGCGGTGCCGCGCACCATGTGGCCGTTGGGCGCGTCCGGCGCCGCGCGCGTGCGCAGGTACAGGCCGCTCTGGTCATCCGGCTTCGGCGCGGGGCGGCCTTCCGGGTCCAGGAACCGGCCACCGGGCAGGAGCGTCAGCAGGTTGAAGTCGGTGTGCTCCTCGCCCCAGAGGATGCCGGTGTTCACCTGGGTGGGGCCCAGCGGCAGGTACTGGAGCGCGCGCGTGACGTGGGGCGCCTTCTCGCACGCGGCGGTGAAGGTGTCCCGGGGCAGGTTCAGCGCCAGGGCGGCGCCGCGCAGGAGCTTGAGGCCGGCCTCGTGCAGCGCGGTGCCCATGGTGAGCAGCCCCTCCTGGAAGAAGGGCGGCGCGTCGTCCGGCCAGATGTTCTCCGGGTACAGCTCCGGGAACTCCATGGCGGACTGCGCGTCCGTGGGCGTGGGCGCCGCGAAGTAGCACTCCTTGAAGTCCGGCTGCCCGTTGCTGGCGACGGCGACCTCCGTGTTGGGAGGCGTCCAGCCGCGCTGGTACCAGAGGTCCGCGCGGCCCAGGGGGCGCTTTGCCGCGTCCGGGCGGGCCACGAAGGCGGAGAACGCGTCGTAGAAGCGCTCCAGCGCCGGCGCGTCCACGCCGTGGTTCTTCACGAACACGAGGCCGAAGACGCCGAAGGCCTCGCGCAGGGCCGCCGCCGCGCGCTCCAGGCGCGCCGGTTCACCCGACGCCAGGTCCAAGAGGTCGACCGTCGGGATGTTCATCGTGGGGGTGTCCGCCATGGTGGGCCCAGGTGTATCGCGCCCGGGCCCGGCTGAGGAGGGGGACCGTGCCTGCATGCCCCTCCTGCTTCCGGGGAAATCCTGGAAGCGCCCCCTACCGCCTCACGGCGCCCCTCAGCGCGCGGCGACCGTGACGTCCACGGGAGCGCACGTCACGGGGGTGGACTGGTAGTCGCCGCCCGGCCGGGGGACGTCCTCCTTGCGCGTGGCCACGTCCATCAGCGCGTCGCGGAAGGTGATGCGGTAGGTGCCCGGCTTCTTGAAGTCCCAGGCCTGCGTCACCTCCACCGTGTTCTCCACCGTGGCGCCCGGGGCGATGGCCGCGTAGCTGTCCGCGGACGGGGCCGCGCGCTTCACCATGGGGCCCTGGTACGGCAGCTCCTCGCCGTCGCGGGTCACCTCGAACACGGTGCCCAGGATGCCCTCCAGCGGCGTCTGCCACGTGAGCACCCAGACGGGAGACTCCGAGCGGTTGGTGAGCTTGAAGAGGACTTCAATGGGCTCGCCGGCCTTCGCCTTCGGGTGGACGCTGAGGGCGCACTCCAGCTTCGGGGTCTTCACGGCGGCGGGCTCCTTCGTGGGCTCGGCGGCGCTGGGCTCGGTGGACGGCGGGGGCGCGGCGGGAGGCGGCGGCGCGGCGACGGGGGCCTGCTGTTGCGCGGGGGCTTCCGCGGGCTTCGGGGTACAGGCGGTGACACCGGCGGCGGTGAGCACCGCGAGCCATGCGAGGTTCTTTCGTCCCAGGCCCATCACGTGACGCTCCTTGAGTGCGTACGGCGAAAAGAAAAGGGGCGCGAGCCCAGGTGGCCCGCGCCCCGAAGTCAACGGTCCCGCGTCACCTTACGGCAGAGAGGGGTTGTTCTCCGCGAAGTATTCGTGGCTGTCCGCGTTGTCACGCGCGCGCGTGGGGTTGGACTTGGCCAGGTTCTTCGCGGCCGTCTGGCCGTAGGCCCAGTCGTCCGTGCCGGCCACGACGGTGAAGTGGCTCATCTCGTGGACCAGCGTGCCCGCGCGCGAGTCCGTGCCCGTGTTGGGGGCGCTCCAGAAGGCGCCGCACACGTAGATCTTGTACGGCGAGGACGGGTACACGTACGCGTACGTCCCGCTCTCGTTGCAGCTGCAGTCCACGACGACCGCCGCGTTCGCGAACGCGTTCTTGATGCTGTTGAAGTGCGTCTTGATGGTGTTCCAGTTGGTGCTGGAGTACGTGCCGAACCAGGTGGTGTAGCGGCTGGTCGCGGACGGCGTGCCGCTCAGGTACGTGTACGCGTTGTTGGAGTACGTCTTGGCGCTGTTGTACGCGTTGGTGATGGTCGTCTGCTCGGAGCTGGTGCAGGCCCCGGAGTAGGACAGGCCCTGCGCCGTCACCTGGCGCATCGCCTCGGCCTCCTCGCGGCTGTTGCGGCGGCCCTCGATGAAGAGGCTGACCGAGTTGGACGACAGCGCCGCCACGCCCTCGCGCGCCTCCAGCTCGTAGCGGATGGTGTACGTGCCGGAGACGGACAGATCATACGCGTCCGACACGACGACCGGGCCGGAGAGGCTCTGGCCGGGGGCCAGGGTGATGAGGTCCTCGGCGCGGCCCTGCACGCGCTTGAAGTGCGCGCCCGTGTACTCCACCGGCTGGCCGTCGCGGGACACCGACAGGCGGCCCTCGTTGAGGCCCTCGCCCGGCGCGTCCCACTTGTAGAGCGTCACCGGCGCGGAGGAGGTGTTGGTCAGCGTCACCTCCACCATCACGCGCTCGCTGGCGGCCATGGAGGCCTTGCCCGCGGTGACCTGCGCCGTCAGGGCGCCCTGGGCCTGCTCCGTGGCCTCGGCCGGGGTGGACTCACCCTCCGCCGGAGGAGCGCCGCAACCGCTCAGCAGGGAGACGCCGACCACCGTGCCCATCAGCCACTTGAAACCGCGAAGGCTCTTGCTCACGAGGAACTTCCTTTCGGAAACGACGCGACGAAAACACCCAAGGGGAATGCCCGGGGATGCATGCTTATAGGGGAAACCGGGCCCGCTGATGATGGCACGAAATACTGTGAAATAAATGCCTGCCGACTATCCGGGTTCACGGCGCGTCGCGGCCAGACGTGGCCTGGAGCGTTAGTCTTCACGCGGCACGCGTTGCGTGTGGCACCTACAAAGACACAGGGAAGGGGTGGCGGACGATGCGCGCGGTGGTGTTCGAGCACGAGGAGCACGAGGGGCCCGGCCTGTTGGGGCCGGCGCTGGAGGCGGCGGGCTTCACGCTGGTGCGGCGCTTCCGGACGGTGAAGCGCGAGGACGTGGACGCGCCGCTGGTGGTGGTGATGGGGGGGCCCATGGGCGTGTACGAGGCGGACGCCCATCCGTTCCTGAATGAAGAGCTGGCGTTGCTGGGAGAGCGGCTGGCGAATGACCGCGCGTGCGTGGGCGTGTGTCTGGGTGCGCAGCTGTTGGCGGCGGCGGCGGGCGCGACGGTGTCGCCAGGGAAGAACGGCTTCGAGGTGGGGGTGGGGCCGGTGCGCTGGACGCAGGACGCGCTGAAGGACCCGGTGGTGGCGGGGGTGAAGCCGCGCACGGCGGTGGTGCACTGGCATGGGGACACGTACACGCCGGTGCCCGGCGCGACGCTGCTCGCGTCCACGGACCGGTACACGCAGCAGGCCTTCCGCCTGGGGCGGTCGTATGGCTTCCAGTTCCACCTGGAGCTGACGGCTCGGGAGCTGGGGCGCTGGCTGGAGCTGGAGGAGGAGGACCTGGTGACCCGGGGCAAGGACGTGGCGGCGCTGAGGGCGCAGCTGCCCAAGCTCCAGGCGGCGGAGGCGGAGAACACGGAGCTGCTGCACCGGCTCGCGCATCAGCTGGCGAAGGGCCTACGCTGACAGCCGTCCAAGGCAAGGGGAGGGCCGGACGCCATGAAGCTGACCCGCCTGCACGTCCACCACTACCGCGGGCTCGCGCCGGACACGGTGCTGACGTTCGGCCCTGCCTTGAACGTGGTGGTGGGCGCGACGGGCAGCGGGCGCACGACGCTGCTGGAGCTGGTGTCCGCGGCGCTGTGCTCGGACTTCTCCGGGCTGCTGCGGGAGTCGTTCGCGCTGGACTACGCGCTGCGCTTCGACGCGCTGACGGTGGACGTGGCCGTGCGCAACGAGCCGCCCGCGGCGCTGCCCGCCACGGCCGGGGAGGGCGGACCGGGGGATGCCCTGGCGCTGCCTCCGGGGGCGTTGGCGCACGGGCTGATGCCGTCCATCGTGGCGACGGTGCGGTGGGACGCGGCGGAGGACGCGCGGCTCGTGATGCGCGCCAGCGCCACCGGCTTCGCGTGCGAGGTGGCGGGCGCGGCGGGCTTCTCCAAGCGCATGCACTGGTCGGTGTTGGACCGGTCCGTGTGGACGCTGCTCTTCATGGCCGCGCAGTACCTGGAGCGCGGCGTGAAGGACCGGCTGAAGGACCTGCTCCGGGAGACGTTCCTCCTGGCGCCGCCGCGCTTCGACGAAGCGCTGGGCATGTTCGAGCGCATCGGCGCCATCCGCTACGCGATGGAGCAGCGCGGGGAGGAGCTGTTTCCGCTGGGGCTGATGGCGCTGCCCACGTGGATGCCGGGCTGGCTGCGCGAGCAGGTGGAGCGCGAGCCCGTGCCCCCGTCGCTGCTCCTGCGCCACGATGCGCTGCCCCAGGGCTTCCTCGCGCGCTTCGTGACGCTGGCGGGGTTTGCCTCCGGCACGCTCACGGTGGACGTGACGGAGACGACGCCGCTGTCCCAGGGCGGGCGGCTGGGCTTCAGCGGCTTCCGCTTCGCGTTCGTGCGGCCGGACGGCACGCCGGTGGCGCAGGAGCAGCTGGGGCACGGCCAGAAGCGGCTCTTGTCCTTCCTCTACTACCTGGACGTGCACGAAGCCTTCGTCGTCGCGGACGAGCTGGCGGACGGCCTGCACCCGGACCTGGTGCGCGCGTGCGTGCGGGACATGGGGGAGCGGCAGGCCTTCGTCACCAGCCAGAACCCGCTGCTGCTGGAGCAGCTGGAGTTCACCCACGCGGAGCAGCTGCGCACGTCGTTGATCCGCTGCGAGGTGGGGGGAGGGGCCGGGAGCTGGCGGTGGACGCAGCCCACGCCGGACGAAGCCGCGCGGTGGTTCGACGCGTACCGCGCGGGCACCGTGCCGCTGGGCGCGGTGCTGCGCGCCCAGGGGTTCGGGTGAGCGCGAGGGCGGTCAGCGGCCGGAGAGCAGCTCCGTGGTGAAGGAGAAGCCGCCCAGCAGGTAGGGCATGGCGTTCATGCGGTTCTCATGTTTGAGGTACCAGCCGGCCATGAGCAGCACGGTGGGCTTGCCCATGAGGCCGCCCGGCTTCGTGTCGAAGGCATACGCGACGAGCGGGCCCACGCGGACGTGCGAGTTGGTGGGAGGCGTTCGTCCGGGCAGCGGCTCCACCGCGCTGGTGTCTTCGTCGTAGCGGGGCCACACCGCGGAGAGCCGGGCGCCCAGCGTCCACTGCCCGGCCAGCCAGAGGAGGTCCGTGTCGTTGGCGAGCACCCAGCCCTTGCCGGGCACCAGCGTGTCCAGCGTCGGGTCGTAGAACGTGCCGCGCGTCCCGCCGTCGCGCAGCGACATGTTCCAGTACTCGATGGCCAGCTTCGAGCGCAGCGCCAGGGACTTCACCTTCGCCTGGAGCATGGGCTCCACGAAGAAGTGGTGTCCGGAGGTGCCATAGGCGGTGTCGTTGGTCGCGCTGCGCAGGTCGTCGTCGTAGGGCTGGAAGGAGTCCGGGTACGACTGGACGCTGCCGAAGGTGCCGAAGAACTGGACGTACTCGTAGCCGGCGCGGACGTTGAAGATCGCCAGCGGCTGCAGCTCCACCACGGGCCCCAGCTTGAAGAACGCGGGGCTCAGCCTGAGGCTCGCGCCGGCGCTGGCGTACGTGTCGCGCAGGAGCAGGGACGGGCTGTCGAAGAGGCGCTTCTGGTAGACGAGCCGGTTCTGCGACTCGAGCCCCAGCGGGTTGTAGCGGACCACGTTGAGGGTGGTGAAGTAGACGCGGCTGTCGGGCAGGGGTGGCAGCGCCGGGGGCGGCACGTCCTCCGTGATGGGCGACTGGGGCTGCTGCGCGGCCACGGGCGCGCCCAGGCCCAGCAGGGCGAGCAGCGCGGCGCGCGTGAGCGCCTTCGACAGGGACGGGGTGCGGACAGGCGTCGGGCGCTGCGGGAACACGTTCGCGGGCATGCGTCCTCTCGGCGGAGTCCGCGGGAGCGGCCCCCGGGCAGGGCCACCCGACGCGGGCGGCGGGAGCGTCGTGCACCTGACGTGGGCGCTTCAAGACGCACCAGGACGAAGCCTTGGATGACACCCGGCGTCACCCACTGTTCACGGCTCGCGGGCGGGGGGCTTCAGAACGTGAGCTGGAAGCGGGACAGGAGGACGTTCTCGGGGGCGCGGTCGCCGCCGTCCGGGGCGCCGCCCACGTAGTTCGTGCGGTGGAAGTTCAGGGCGAAGCGCACCCGCCGGTTGAAGGCGAACGTCGTGGCGACGCCGAAGCCCTTCGCCGAGCTCACCGACCGAGCGGGGTTGGCGAAGCGGGGGAAGGCCGCGTCGTCCAGGGCCAGCGCGTGGTCGCGCGCCGCCACCGCGTCTCACCGGTGTCCCCGGTGTTGAGATAGCTGAAGATGATCAGCTGGCCCGTGCTGCGAAAGGGCGCGAGCCCGGTGTTGGTGGCGGTGCCGAACGGGAGGCCGCGCGTCACCGCGATGCCCAGTCCCAGGCCCTGGAGGGTAGAAGCGTCCGTCCCCCTGGAGTTGGCCGCGCGGCTTGAGCACGAAGGCCTTGTCCGCGGACGACAGCGTGAAGCCCTCCTCGGAGAGATGGATGACCGGCGGCTCCGCGGCCTGGGCGTGGACGCGGGGCGCGGCGAGCAGCAGGCCCGTGGCGACGAGGGCGGGAGCGGAGAGGGGGGCCACGCGGGGACCTCGGGGAGGGACGGGCTCCAGGAGGGCGGAGTGCCCCCGTGTCCGTCGGGCGCGACCGGGTTGCGGACGGGCACGTTGGTGGCGAGAAAGTCTTGCTGTCAAGGATCGCAGGGAAGACCTGTTGTTACCTTCACTTGCCGGATCCGGGGTGGTCTGGTTCAAGCTGGGGGGCATGTCCGTGACCAAGCCCCGCGCCGCATCGATGTACGTCGACCTGGACCGCGACGCGTGGCGTGAGCTCCGGGCCTCCACGCCGCTGACGTTGACTGCGGAAGAGGTGGAGAAGCTGCGAGGCCTGGGGGACCGGCTGGACATCCAAGAGGTGGAGGACGTCTACCTGCCGCTGTCGCGCCTCTTGCACCTGCAGGTGGCGTCAGCGCAGTCGCTGTGGGCGGCGCAGCAGGCGTTCCTGGGCTATTCGGTGCGCAAGGTGCCGTTCATCATCGCCATCGCGGGCAGCGTGGCGGTGGGCAAGAGCACGACGTCGCGCATCCTCCAGGCGCTCCTGGCGCGCTGGCCGGATCATCCGCGAGTGGCGCTGGTGACGACGGACGGGTTCCTCTATCCGAACCGGGTGCTCGCCGAGCGGGGCATCATGAACCGCAAGGGCTTTCCGGAGAGCTATGACCGGCGCGCGCTGGTGCGCTTCCTGGCGGAGCTGAAGGCGGGGCGCGATGAGGTGACGGCGCCGGTGTACTCGCACCTCGTCTACGACATCGTGCCGGAGGAGGCGCAGTCCATCCGGCAGCCGGACATCCTCATCCTGGAGGGGCTCAACGTCCTGCAGACGGGGCCGGTGGAGGGCGGGCGGCTGCCGCAGACGTTCCTGTCGGACTTCTTCGACTTCTCCATCTACGTGGACGCGAGCGAGACGGACATCCGCCACTGGTACGTGGAGCGCTTCCTGCGCCTGTGGGAGACGGCGTTCCGGGACGAGCGGTCCTTCTTCCGGCGCTTCTCCGAGTTGACGCGAGAGCAGGCGATTGCCCGGGCCGCGTCGGTGTGGGCGGAGATCAACGGGCCGAACCTGGCGGAGAACATCGCGCCCACGCGTTCACGGGCGAGGCTCATCCTGGTGAAGGGCAACGACCACAAGGTCCGCCGCGTGCGGATGCGCAAGCTGTAGTTCGGGGGAGGACAGACATGGCGCCACGAATGGGTTCGCTCTGGGACGCGGTGGGGAACACGCCGCTGTTGCGTATGGGTTCGCTCAGCCGCCGGACGGGCTGTGACATCGTCGCCAAGGCGGAGTTCATGAACCCGGGCGGGAGCATCAAGGACCGGGCCGCCAAGGGGATGATCCAACGCGCGGAGGCCTCGGGGCAGCTGAAGCCGGGCGGCACGATTGTCGAAGGCACCGCGGGCAACACCGGCATTGGCCTGGGACTTCTGGGGCGCGAGCGCGGCTACCGCGTGGTGGTGACGATGCCGGACAACCAGGCGCGCGAAAAATACGAGTACCTGGAGGCGATGGGCGTGGAGGTGCGGCGGGTGCCGGCGGTGCCGTTCTCCAATCCCTCGCATTTCTTCCACCAGGCGCGGGTGCTGGCGGAGGAGAACGGCTGGGCGTGGATGAACCAGTTCGAGAACACGGCGAACGGCGACTTCCACTACGAGACGACGGGGCCCGAAATCTGGGAGCAGGCCGAGGGCCGGGTGGACGTGCTGGTGGCCTCGGTGGGCAGCGGCGGAACGCTGTCCGGGACGAGCCGCTACCTGAAGGAGAAGAACCCGGCCTTGCGCGTGGTGTTGGTGGATCCGCCGGGCTCGGGGCTCTACTGCCAGGTGCGCACGGGGAAGCTGGAGACGGCGGGGAGCTCCATCACGGAGGGCATTGGCATCATGCGGCTGACGGAGAACTTCCGGCAGGCGCGCGTGGATGAAGCGATGCGCCTGGAGGACCAGGACATGCTGGAGATGCTCTACCACCTGGCGCGAGAGGACGCGCTGGTGGTGGGCACCTCCGCGGCCCTGAACGTGAGGGCCGCCTGGGAGGTGGCGCGCAAGCACCAGGGGCAGGGCCTGCGCATCGTCACGTTCCTGTGCGACCACGGCAGCCGCTACGCCTCCAAGGTGTTCAACCCGGAGTTCCTCGCGTCGAAGGGGCTCACGGTGAAGCCTCTGCCGGCGCTCTGAGTCAGCAGGGCCGCTACGGGCTGGCGACCACCCGGAGCGCGGGCTCCGAGGGCGCCTCCTCCTTGGCGGTGAGGGACAGCTCCAGGCTCCGGGCGACCAGGGCCTTGAGCGCCCACACCTCTGGAATCGTCTGGATGTAGACCCGACTGATACCGAACGCCGCGGGGGACGCTTCGACCTCGAACCCCGCGGCGAGCGTCTTCGCCTCTTCGACGGGGGCCCAGGTGGCGATGCACTTGCGCTTGCCATTGCCAAAGAACCGCACGAACCACTTCGTGGGCTTCTTGTAGGACACGTTGAAGTAGTTCGAGGTGTCCCGGTAGAGGACATCCTCCGCCGCGTGACCGTTCTTGGTGCAGATGTCCCGGACGACGCCGAAGAAGGCCAGTTCCTCCTCGGTGGTCTCCATGGCGACGCGAGTCTTGTCGTCACCCGAGGCACGGGGCTCCGTGTCGAAAGGCTTCGCGCTGTCCGCCTTCACCACGTTGGGCCCGTCCTTGGCGGCGGGGGCCTCGGTGCCTTCGTTCAGGCGCTGGATGCGCTCCTTGAGCTTGTCGAGGAAGTCGTCGCCCATGACTCGGAGGAGGGTGGGCTCGATGGCCTCCTTCGCGACCTCCGCGAGGCGTTCCATCACGGCGGTCGTCCGCTTCCCCTTGTAGATGTCCTCGGTGAGCCACTTGAGGAAGCCCTCGTGCTCGCCGGGGGATTTGAGGGCGGCGGACAGCTTGTCGATCATCCCCTGGCGGTAGCGGCTGTTCTCCGCGTCGGTGATGAGCGTCGTGGCGTTGAAGGATTCGCGGCTGAACTTGGAAAGGAACTTCGCGACCTTGGTCCAGTCCGACTTCGTGTCCTCCAGGGAGAACGTGAAGAAGGGCTCCGGGTCCATGACGTTGGGGTTCTCCAGGTCTCCGAAGAACAGGTAGTGGCACCCATCCGTGATGATGCCGAAGTGGAGCTCCGGGAGCTGGGCGAGGTAGCGGGCCAGTTGCTGGGCGCGCGACTTGAGGTCGGTGCCCAGGGGCTTGGTTTCAATGACGATGAGGGGCTTCTGTCCCGTCTGGTCGAAGATGGCGAAGTCCATGCGGTCCGGCAGCTTCTTGCCGTCGCCCTGGACGAAGTCCGCCGCGTACTCGAGGCGAACCTCCCGGGGAAGACCGGGGTCGTAGCCAAGCAGCCGGATGAAGGGGACCACCAGTGCCAGCTTGGCGGTCTCTTCGTTGGAGATGAAGGATTTGGAATCCTGATAGCGCTTGACCAGCTCCAGCAATTGATTCGCGTCCACGGTATCCCCCTGCAACCCATCGAGCCCGGGCCGTGCCAGCAGTGAGAACAGACTGGCGACGTCCAGGACTACAGTCCGTTGGACTGTGTTTGGCCATACCTCCTATGGGTTATCCGGGGGCCAAAGAGGGATTGGAGGGCGCCCGTCACGTCCTCCCGGCGAATTCTCCTCCACGCGGACCTGTGCCTCCGGCGCATCGTCCGGCTCATCGGATGAAGCCAGATGGTCAAGGCCACGCTCCTCGCCGCAGGGGGATGCCTCCCGCGTCTCGTCTTGTGCGGCGGCTGGAGTCACGCGACCGACGGCGCCTTCATCGACGCTGAAGGTTTTCCCCAGTGCATCGTCCTGGCCGGTGGCTGGCACGGGCGCGCCGAGGTCGACCTCCTGGGCGCATGGGGCCTCGGGGGCCGCAGGTACCGGGGGCGCCGGAGCAAAGGCGTCCAGCACCCGGTCGTCGCGCGCCTTCAGCAGTGCCGGCAGCTCTTGCTGAAGTGCCTGCACGTCGCGCTCGTGCAGGATTGCCGTCACGCAGAGTGCCCATGCGCGCAGCGCCTCTCCGCCCATGAGCGGCATCAACTGGGCTGCGCCTCCCAGGAATGCCCGCTGCAGGGACTGAACGAGGAGCACGTGGCCGGGACGCGCCGCCACCCGCGCTGCCTGCCGCAGCAGCTCGAACTCCACCTGAACGCAGGTTGCCCCCGGCTCCCAGTGCGCCGCGTCCTGGAGCTGGAAGCACGTACTTCCCAGTCGGTCCAGGTCGAGGTCCGAGGCCCTCGCGCAGCAATCGGCCAGCAGCTCCATCAGCACCTGCCGCTTGAGGCTGAAGTAGCCCTCCAGGAGCCACCGGGCATCCGGGTTGCTCGCGTCATGAAGCGCCAGGCCCAGGTTCTCCAGCGTCAGCGACTCATCCAGCGCCACCGCGCGCGTCTTGCGTCCGGAGCGCTGCACCACCAGGCCGCGCGCCGCCAGCCGTCGCAGCGCCTCGCGGATGGTGCCCCGGCACACCTCATAGCGACGCGCCAGCTTCGCTTCCGAACCAAACTGCCCGCTCGGGTGCAGCCGCCCCAGCGCGATATCGCGCTCGATTTGCGCCTCCACATAGGCCACGAGTCCTCGCCGTTCCATCCCCATTCCCCTTCCTCGTTCCAGCATCGCCATCCAACCACAGGGGTCTGACATGGACGCGCGGGCCCACCCTCCGCGCCGATTGCCAGGCGGGCGCGCCCCCGGGCCGCATGGGGCGCAAACCTGTCCGACTGTCGGACAGGTTTGGAGGCAGCCGGGCCCGGGCGGGCGCCCCTGTGCGTGCACCACCTTGGTATCCGCGCACGCACGACGTCGCGCCCCAGCAGTACCGGCGCGGCCTCGGGCTCCTGCGGCGGAGACCTGTCCGACTGTCGGACAGGTTTTGAGGCAACCGGGCCCGGGCGGACGCTTCTATTCGTGCACCATGTTGGTTGGCGTTTGCGTGCGCATTGCGTTGCGCCCCTGTTGGACCGGTGCGCTCTCGGGCTCCTGCGGCGGAGACATGTCCGACTGTCGGACAGGTTTTGAGGGAGCCGGTCCCGGGTGGGGACATCCCTCCTTGGCCCCACCCGGCCTTCCGCGCATGCACGCCGCCGCGATCCT
The DNA here is from genome assembly GCF_003611685.1 of Corallococcus sp. CA049B. Taxonomy (NCBI): domain Bacteria; kingdom Pseudomonadati; phylum Myxococcota; class Myxococcia; order Myxococcales; family Myxococcaceae; genus Corallococcus; species Corallococcus sp. CA049B. The sequence continues at coordinate 17,758 of NZ_RAWC01000125.1, forward strand.
CCCCCGCGGTTCGTGAGGCGCGCGTCATCATGGAGACCCTTGAGTCGACGGGTTTGTTAACGAACCTCATCCGACCTGCTTAGGATGCCCGCCGTCCTCTTCCTTCATGGAGCTTCGATGGTGCGCACCCGGCTCGTAGGTCTCCTGACGTTGCTGTTCGTCGCGGTCCCCGTTGTGTCGGGGGCTCAGGATGCCGTGGCTCCGGCGGCGGTGGCTTCTGGCGATGAAGCGACGCATCAGGCGCTGCGTGCCATCAAGCAGGACATGGAGGACGCGCTCAACAAGCAGGACCTGGACCGGCTGCTGTCGCACCTGCATCCGGACGTCGTGTTCTCCACCATGAACAACGACGTTCGCGTGGGGAAGGACGCCATCCGCGCGTACTACGCGGAGATGCTGGGCGGCCCGAACAGCGTCGTGAAGAAGGTCACCGCGAAGTTCGACGTGGATGCGCTCACGCGCCTTTATGGCAACTCGGGCGTCGCGTATGGCTCGTCGCTGGACCACTACATCCTGAACGACGGCACGGACCTCGTCGTCAATGGGCGGTGGACCTGCACCCTGGTGAAGGAGGGCGACCGGTGGCTCATCGCCGCGTTCCACTACTCCACCAACGTGTTCGACAACCCCTGCTCACCAAGGTGAAGAACGCAGCCCTGGGCTTCGGTGCACTGGTCGCGGTCGCCGCGCTCGGCGCGGGGTTCTTCATCGGGCGTCGGGGACGCCGGCCGGCGACGGCTTGAGCGCGAGCCGCATGGGCTGGCGCTGGCCATAGGTGAGCGAGCGCCACAGCCATTCAGCCGGACCGAAGCGGAAGCGCGAGAGCCAGGCGCGGCTCAGTGGAATCTGGAGCGCGAACACCAGCAGGGTCAGCGCCACGCAGCGTGACGGCGGCAGCTTGCCGATGAGCCCCAACCCCCAACCGTCATAGAGCCAGAGGCTCACCACCGTCTGCATCAGGTAGTTGGTGAGCGCCATGCGCCCCACCGGCGCAAGGACGCCCAGCCACTTGCGCCAGCGCTCCTTCTGGAAGAGCAGGGCGAAGGCTGCCACGTAGGCCGCGGCGAGGCCCAGGTAGCCCATCTCCTGGATCGCGGACAGGGTGAACATCCAGTGGGCTTTCGACGGGTCCAGCACCCCCGCGAGCCGCAGGTGCTGCACCACCACTCCCGCGCCATTTCCCAGCACGCCCAGCACCAGACCCCAGCCCAGCATCTTCCGGTGCCAGGCGCGGTGGCGCTCCACGTCCTGGAGCAACAGGTGCCGGCCCGCGAGCAGCCCCAGCAGGAACCGGCCCAAGATGAAGATCATCCACAGCAGCCGCTTCAGCGTGGGCAGCATGTACTGGAGGAAGTGCGCGTTCGCGGCCTGCGTCGTCCAGAGCGAGTCACTCTGGAGTCCCAGCAGCAACTGCTCCCGCGTCTGGGCCTCCATGGCTTCCGTGGCCTTCGCGGCATCGGCCGCCGCCTGCGCTCCGTGCAGCAGGATGGGTCCGAAGTGCAGGAGCGCTGGCACCAGCAACGGCACCACCACCACCGACAGGCCTACCCACACCAGCAGCGTCCGGTCCGAACGGTCGCGGAAGAGGAGCAACGCGAAGCCCAGCAGGGCGTAGGTGGAGAGCACGTCTCCCGCCCAGAGCGCCGTGAGATGCACGACCCCGAGGCCCAACAACACCAGCAGCCGCCGTGAATACACCGGGACGACGGAGGCTCCTCGTGACTCGGCGCGTGTCAGCTGGATGGAGAACCCCAGCCCGAAGAGGAAGGCGAACAGCGTGACGAACTTCTGGTTCACGAAGAAGTGGTAGAGCGCCGTGACGGCCGCCTCGAAGGGCGGCGCCGCCAGTGACTGGGCCTGCTCTCGCGGCATCAGGACCCGGCCGCTGAACCAGGCGAAGCTGTTCGACACGAAGACGCCCCACAACGCGAAGCCGCGCAGCACGTCCAGGAGCGGCAGCCGTTCGGAGACATCCACCGGACGGGCGCTGGAAACGGAAGGGGCGGAGTCGGACATGCGTCCAGCAGATGCCTCCGTCCGCTTCGCGTCAACGCATGCACCACGTCCTCCTCCGCGGCCTCACCCCACGCGCATGGAGGATGACCGTGCGTGAAGAACTCAGGAGATTTCGAGCACCGGCGCTTCGCGCAGGAAGGGCATGCGACTCGGCAGCTTCCGGGCCCAGAAGGCTTCCACCGACCTGTGGAAGAGGCGCAGCAGCGCGACACCCTGCCTGCCTTCCAGCTGAGCCAGCTCCTTCGCGGAGCGGTCCAACAGCGCGCGGGCTCGCTGGTACTCGCCGCGCACCCAGGCCCGGCCGGCCTGCGCCGTGAGCAGTGAATCGAAGTCCTCGGGAACATGTCCCTGGGCGCGCACCTCCGCGGCGACGTCTGCGGGCACGTTGAAGAGCCCCTGCGCCAGGTCCTCGCGCAGGTCGCGCATCACGGAGCACCAACCCAATGCCGCGAGCAGGGAAGGCGCGTCATCTGCTCGCACCCGTGCATCCGCGACGTGCAGCATCAGGCTCACGGATAGACGGAAGGTGTTCCCCAGTTGGGCCTGGAGCGTTGCCGCGTCCCACCAGCGACCATCGAGCACCCGCTCGCGGTCCCGGCGCATCGTGCGCATCAGTTCGAACACCTGCTCGCGAGCCGTCGGGTCGGTCAGCTCCGTGAGCAGCACCCGGCCCAGCGACACCGCGGTGTCATGGAACTCCGTCGCGGGGCCAGGCGCTCCGGTCTCCAGCGTGCGCAGGAGCGCGTCGATGGCATCCAGCGGTTCGCCTTCGACGGGGCGGTCTCCATCCAGCACGTCATCCACCACCTGGAGGAAGCAGAACCCCGCTCGCGCTCTTCGCGCCTTGCGCCAGCGTCCCAGGGACTGCTGATACAGCGCGAGCGCGATGAGCCCGTAACGCGGATGCCTGCGCGCGAAGCGGTACATCTCCCTCACGCAGAGGGCCTCCACCCGCACGGCTTCGAGGAAGGCTTCCTTCCGGACCCGGGGCGCCACGACACGCCACGTGCCCCAGGCGAGCAAGGCTCCCGCGACCACGTCGACCAGGTGGTGCTCGTGGATGAGCAGCGTGGACGCCGCGATGGCCAGGGCCCATAGGGCGAAGACGGTGCTCGCCACCGGGCCTGAACGCTCGCGGTAGGCCAGGGCCGCCGTGCAGGCGAAGGCGACGTGGAGCGACGGCAGGTAGTTGCGCTCCAGGTTCATCGTGTCCGCGGCCTGGAAGATGGATGCCCAGACTCCAGTGACGGCGCGCGGCGGCCACGCCACCTCCACCGGCAGGACGAGGAAGCAGAGTGCTCCCAGCACCGTCTCCGCGCACAACGCCAGCGCGAAGGGGAGCATCTGTCTCCACGTCCGGAAGATGAACAGGGACAGGAGCAACAGCACATCCATGCTGACGTAGACGGCGGCCCAGCCAGGCATGAGCGGGATGTGCTGCTCGATGGGCAGGTCCACGCGCAGGCCGCCGGAATAGAAGCCCGTCACCCAGCTCGCGCCGCCGTACACCGCGAGGAAGAACAGCGCGAAGCCGAGCGTCATCGCGCCCGTGCGCTTCAGTTCCTCGCGCGCGGGCCAGCCGAAGAGCGGGCCCTCCGTGGACGCTTCCTTCCCATCGGACGCGCTCACTCCGGCTGCTCCGGGAACGGCCGGGGCCCGCGCCACATGGACAGCCAGATGCCCAGGAAGGATGGCCGGGGCACGGTCTCGTCCACGTAGCGGCCCAGGTAGAGCCAGGGCACCTGCGGGTGCCGGTGGTGCGCCCGGTGGTAGTGGTAGTTGAGGAACACCCAGCGCACCGGCGCGGCGACCTTCAGGTCCCATGCGCCTTCGCGCACGTCCAGCGGCGACCACGCGTGGTCCGCGTACTGGAGCGAGCTCCAGTTCACCGCGAACGCCGCGTAGCAGAGTGCCCACCCCACGAGCGTTAAATCCAGCGCGTACGCCAGCCCTGCCTGCACCGCCACCATCCCCAACACCTCCGCGCGGATGGCCATCCCGGGTGCATCCTCCAGCCGCCCCAGGTACGCGTCCGCTCCGGTCTGTTCTCCGTAGCGCGTGCCCGGGCCTCGCAGCCTCCGCAGCAGGCCCGGCGCGAGCGCGAACACCAGCGCCCCCAGCGGCACGAACAGCCAGTAGACGCCGGTCAGGATGACGTACCACTGCGCATACTTGAGGAAGCGGTGGTCTCCCGGGTGCAGGTAGTCGAACTGCTCGCGTGCCGAGCGGTTGTACCGGTGATGCGTGAGGTGGAAGGCGCGCTGCAACGTGAACGACGTGGGAAAGAACGTCGCCGCCAGCCGGCCCAGCATGTCGTTGAGCCGCCGCGAAGGGTGCAGCACCCCGTGCGTCGCTTCGTGCAACAGCGAGAACACCGTGTTGTTCACGTAGGAGAACACCCCGGCCGCCACCAGCCGCACCCAGAGGGCTTCGCCGTGCGACGCCGTCCACAGGCACAGCGCCCCCGAGCCCATCGCCGCGACGAGCAGCACCGCGTTGAGCGCGGCGGGAATCGGCGGAGCGTCATCGGCGCGCATCGTCGCCGTCCTCGGGCAGGCCCACCGCGAAGTCGAGCAGCTGGCGCATCACCGGGTCCGCCGTCGCCGTCGCGACGTTGAAGCGCATGCCGTCCAGCACGGACAGGTCCCGGCGCAGGAACGACGCGTACAGCCACCGCGACACCCCGAGCACCAGCGCCGCCGCGCCCGGAATCCGCCCCCGCCTCGCCGCGACGGCGAGCCGCACGGACGTCCCCTCCGCCACCGGCGTCAGGCTCGCGAGCAGCAGCCCCCGCGCCCGGCCCAGGTCGCTCTTCACCGAGAGCAACGTCCCGCCGTGCAGCGTGAGCTCCACCCGGATGCGGTTGCCCGACAGCGCCTTCATCAGCCGGTCGCTCGCGCCCGTGCCAATGACTCGCGACGTGTAGCGCAGCCGCAGGGTGTACCGGTCCGGGGTGTCCCAGACCGGCGCGTCCCACAGCTCCCGGTGGTGCACCGTGCGCAGGTGGTCCAGGTCAAAGGAGTTCGCCGCGAGCGGCAGCCACGGACAGCCCACCGTCACCGGTGGCCCCACGTTCCAGACGTGTTCCCCACCTTCCAGGTCGGGTGGGGGGAACAGCGCCTCGGGGGCGTTGAACACGAGCACCCCGCCGAAGCGCTCCTCCACCGGCCACGTCCGGGCCCCTGGCAGGGCGGACACGTCGCTCCGGCCGGGCACGGCCCGGCAGCGGCCCCCTCCGTCAAAGCTCCAATGATGCAGCGGACAGCGCAACAGCTCTCCCTGGACGGTGCCGTGCTTCAGGTGGGCCCCCAGGTGCGGACAGTGCGCGGACAGGGCGTGGACCCGGCCCTGCTGGCTCCGGAACACCACCACCTCCTGGCCACCCACCTGAACACCCATCGCGTGGCCGGGCCGCAGGGCCGCGGACGGAGCCACCAGGTACCAGGAGCGAGGGCGCGAGGGCCCGGGGAGACGGTCCGGAGCCACCCCGGCCAGGACGGGAACAACCATGCCCGGACCCTACCGGACCCGGTGTCTCCAGGGCCACGGGGGGGACGGTCGAGACTGGCTTTACGCCCGGGTTCCTGGTTAGTCAGGCGCTGGCGGAACCGGGCGCGCCGCCCCGACGGGGTGGGCCTGGGAAGGGACGTGTGACATGGCAGGCGATACGGCGGGCAACAGTCGGGGCGGTTCGTTGCGGGGCAGCACGCTCCAGGTGGTGCAGTCCCTGGCGGCGCAAGGCGAGCCGGAACGCGCGGCCCAGCTCTACGAGGAGCTGGGCGCGGCGCAGCGCGAGCGGCTTCGCAAGGAGGCCGCGCAGGGGACGGTGAAGGAGCGCCACTGGCTGGTGGACGTGCTGCGCCGGGCGCGTGACTTCACGGGCGCGGCCCGGCTCCTGGACGGCAGCGGCGACGACGTGTCCGTGGCGGACCTGTACGCCCAGGGCGGTCAGCACGTGGCGGCCGCGGAGGCGTACCTGCGCGCGGGCGAGGTGGAGCGCGCCGCGGCGGCCTTCGAGCGGGGCGGGGCGCTGGAGCGCGCGCTGGAGGTCTACCGGGGCCTGGGCGCTCGCGAGTCCATGGCGCACTGCCTGGTCCGCCTGGGCCGCCCCTTCGAGGCCGCGGACCTCTACCACGAGCTGGGACAGGCCCACGCGGAGGCCGAGGCCCTGGGCGGCGTGCTCGCGGAGGATCCCCGCTACGTCGAAGCCGTGCTGCGCACCTGCAAGGTGCTGGATGCCGGCGGCTTCACGCACCGCGCGCTCGCGGTGCTGGCGGACGCGCTGAGCAGCTCCGATCACCTGCGCGCGGATCCGGTGCTGGTGACGGAGAAGGCGCGGCTCCTGCGGCGCATGGGCCTGGACGTGGAGGCGGAGGCGCTCCTCGCGCGGCTGGCCGCGGGCTCGACCGTGCCGGAGGCCAGCGGCTACCGCTTCCTCAAGGCCATTCCCATCTTCGGCGAGCTGCCGCTGGAGGACATGAAGGACCTGTACCGCCTGGCTCGGCCCGTGACGGTCACGCCGGGCACGGTGCTGCTGGAGAAGGGCGCTCCCGGCACGGGGCTGCTCGTGCTGCTGGAGGGCACGGTGGACGTCTTCTCCGGCAATGAGTCCAACGCGCGGCACCTCAACACGCTGGGGCCGGGCTCGTTCCTGGGGGAGATTTCGCTCGTGCAGGACGGCCCCGTGTCCGCGAACGTGCGCGCGAAGACGGCGGTGCGCGCGCTGCGCATCACCCGCGAGAGCTTCCAGCACTTCCTGGCCACGCACGACGCGGCCTCGCTGCACATCTACCGGCTCTTCACGCAGAACCTCGCGGCGCGCGTGCGGGCGCTGAGCGGCTGAACGCGGGGCCTGCGGCCGCCGTCACCCGCCGGGGCGTCATGCGAGCACCCCAGCCCCGCCCGTGAGGAGGCAGGCGAGCGCGACGAGGGGGCCTTTCACCGGACCCCGGTCCATCCCCATCCTCCTGGACAACCTCCCTGTCCGGAAGGATGCCCCGATGGCTTCAATCGACGCACTGAGGCAACAGGCCCGCGCGAACTGGCGCACGTGGTTGGCGTGGGTGGCCATGCCCATCGCCGCGCTGCCGCTCCTGGGGGTGGGCGGCCTTCGCCGGGTGGGCCTCGTGGACGAACTGGCCGCGGGGGCCGTGGGGCTGGGCCTGGTGTCGCTGACGCTCATCAGCCTGGGGCAGCTGCCCCGGGGGCCTGTCCGCCCGGCGGGTGGGAAGGCGTGGAAGCGGGCGCCGAAGGACTTCCCCATCTCCGGCGCGATGGTGCCGGAGGAGTTCTCCGCGTCGATGGCGTCCGGCCACTGACGCTCAGGGACGGCGCTCGATGCCGATGGCGATGGAGGGGCCGGTGAGGGCCTCTCCGGTGCCGTCGGACAGCGACACGACGCCCAGGCTGGCGGAGAGCACGGTGGTGCCGGCGCCGCCGGTGCCCTTGATGAAGCTGCGCACGCCCAGCTCGCCGAAATTCCATCCGCTGGCCGAGCCGCCGCCCGCGCCGAAGAGCGAGAGGCTGGGCGTGAGGGGCACCTGGACCTCGCCGCGTCCGGAGCCGAAGCGGAACTGGTTGTCACGCGAGAGGATGGCGGAGTTCCACGCGAGGTGGAACCCGTCGAGCGCGCCCAGCCGCAGCACCTGCTGGAAGGACACTCCCGCGTTGGAGTCGCACACGGTCCTGGGGTTGATGGGCTCGTAGGTGTTGGGGTCGTAGTCGAACAGGGTGCTGCACTCCTTCTGTCCGAACAGCGCACCCGCGCCGATGCCGACCTCCAGGAAGTCGGTGGAGTAGGCCGCGGCCACGTACGCGGAGCCCGGCGAGTGGCGCAGGCCGGTACCCAGGCCGAAGCCCACGGGATCCAGCTGCGCGCTCAGCACCAGGGGCAGGTCCCCGGGCCGCCACGCGATGAACGCATCCAGCAGCAGGCCGCCCGCGCGAGCGGACCTGCCCTCGCGCGTCCTCGCGTCCAGCGCGAGGAAAGGCCGGGCATGGAAGCCGTAGCGCAGGCGCGGCACGCCGGGCTCAGGGAAGAAGAGGCGCGCGGTGGCGGGCGCGTCGGTGACGACGGCGATGTCGCCCACGCGCACGTTCTCACCGCGGCCCAGACGGGCGATGGCGGTGTCCTCGCGCGATTCGATGACCTTCAGCACCACCTCTCGGGAGTCCTGCGTGCGCACGCGGACGCGGGTGCCTTCGCCCAGGCCGGCCAGGGCCCCTGCGGAGAGTGTCACGTCGCCATCGTGCACGGCGGTGACGGTGAGCCGGGCGGAGGAGGGGGCCGCAGTGGGC